>JALZEC010000187.1 GCA_030862235.1 Actinomycetota bacterium
CGTCGACGGTCAGCTCCTCCATGGCGACCATGGCCACGATCTGCTGGGCGAGCACGTCGAGGGGGTTCCGAGGGACCTTGGTCTCCTCGATGGCCCCTGCGACCATCCGCTGGGACACGACGGCGGCCACCACCAGGTCACCGCGGAACTTGGGGAAGATCCGGCCCCGGGACGGTTCGCCCACCCGGTGGCCGGCCCGGCCGATCCGCTGGAGGCCGCTGGCGACCGAGGTGGGCGACTCGACCTGGATCACCAGATCGATGGCCCCCATGTCGATGCCCAGCTCCAGGCTGCTGGTGGCCACGAGAGCCGGAAGCTTGCCCGCCTTGAGCGCATCTTCGATTTCGAGCCGCTGCTCTCGCGCCACCGAGCCGTGGTGTGCGTGCACTAGATCGCGGCCGGCGAGGTCGTTGAGCCGGTTCGCCAGCCGCTCGGCCAGCCGGCGTGAGTTGACGAAGATGAGCGTGGACTGGTGCTGGGCGATCAGGTCGAGGAGCACCGGGTGGATGGCCGGCCAGATCGAGTGGCGCACTTCGGGATCCCCGGCGGCCGGACCGGCCACCAAGACGTCGTCGGATGCAGCGCCGCCCCCGTCGCTGACCGGGCGGCCCAGCTCGGCCATGTCTTCGACCGGAACGATCACCTGGAGGTCGAGCGGCTTGCGCACTCCGGCGTCGACCACCGTGACCGGCCGCGGCTGCCACTCGCCTGAAACCGGGTCGTGCTGCCGCCCACCGAGGAAGCGGGCGACCACGTCGAGCGGCCGTTGGGTGGCCGAGAGCCCGATCCGCTGGGGCGGGGGGGCTCCCGTCGAGCGCCTGATGCGCTCCAGCCGCTCCAGGCTGAGGGCCAGGTGGGCCCCCCGCTTGGCCCCGGCCATGGTGTGGATCTCGTCGACGATCACGTGCTCCACGCCGGCCAGCACCTCCCGGGCGGCAGAGGTGAGCATCAGGTACAGCGACTCGGGGGTCGTGATCAGGATGTCGGGCGGGTGGCGGGCGATGTCGCGCCGGTCACCGGCCGGCGTGTCGCCGGTGCGGGTGGCGACCCGGATGGCGGGAAGCACGACTCCCCGGCGCTCGGCCTCGAGGGCCATCCCCGCCAGCGGCGCTCGGAGGTTGCGCTCAACGTCGTAGGTCAGGGCCTTGAGGGGCGAGACGTAGAGGACCCGGCACCGGCGCCCGGCGGCGGCATCCGCGGGACGGGCTGCGGAGGCGAGGCGGTCGAGGGCCCACAGGAACGCAGCCAGGGTCTTGCCCGAGCCGGTGGGGGCGAGGATGAGGGTGTGCTCGCCCCGGCTGATGGCCTCCCAACCCTGCTCCTGCGCCGCGGTGGGGGCGGCGAAGGTGGCCTCGAACCAGGCCCGGGCGACGGGGGAGAAGCGGTCGAGGCTGGGCACCCGCCCAGGCTACGGCGACCATGTGACAAAAGGGCCGCCGCCCTGCGTGCCCGAACGCCCTCCGGGCGCGCCACGACCCCGGAGAAGCCTCGTCCCCGGGGTCGTGGGTTGCGGTGCGATCGGCGCCGAGGCGGCGACGGTTAGTAGTAGACGCGCCGCCTACGGCTCACGAGGAGGACCACGACGACGGCGCCCAGGACGGACATGATGAAACCCGGGCTGTAGGCGGCCCCGAAGAGCAGCTTGCCCACGATTCCACCCAGGAAGGCGCCGGCGATACCGGCGAGGATGGTGCCGCCGATGCCCATCGGGGTGGGCCCGGGGACGAGCACTCGTGCCACCGCTCCAACGATCAAACCGGCGACCGCCGAGAAGATCAGGAAGAAGAGGAATGCTTCAAGGGTCATGCCGGGAATGTCCCCACTGGCTGCGTTTTTCACACCACCCGCCGACGTCACCTGGCCGGCGCCGCAGCCGGAATTCGCGTGGCGGTGCGATACTTGTGAGATGGAAAAGAGGCAGGCGGACGACATCGTGCCGAGCAGCGTCTGCGGGATGTGTGGGGGCAGGGTGCACATCGACCCCAAGCACGGTCGGATCACGTGCAGCGCGTGCAACCAGTTCACCGAGTACTGCACCTGCGGCTGGGACGAGTAAGCACCGGCCCCACGCCCGCGGGCGGTAGCCCCGTAGCCCGGCCCTCCGGGTCCGACGCCGAGGCACCGGTACCGAGAGTCCTCGGCGGCGCGGTACCCTGCCCCGCGCAGAGAAATGATGGTGTCAGGGTGCGAGAAACGGTTGTCCCGTCGGCCGCGTTGATTAGCGATCGGGAGGTCCCGGCGCGGTGAAACCGTGGGAAGTGCTGGGCGTGCCGCCCAGAGCATCGAAACTGGAGATCACGACGGCGTACCGGACGCTCGCGTACATCTTCCACCCGGACCGGTTCGTCGACGCCCCTGACGCGGTCAGGGAAGAGGCCCAGCGCCGGATGGCGCAGCTCAACAAGGCCTACGACCTCTGCAAGCGGGGCTCCAAGGAGGAGCTCACCTACAAGGTGACGGTCGACGAGCGGGCCCACGAGGAACGCGTCGCTCGGGCCCGGAACCAGCCCACGTGGCAGCAGCAGGTGCGCGAGCGGGCCCGGGCGGAGGGGAGGGCCAAGGCCATGCGGGAGCAGCGGGAGCGGGCCATGACCAACGGGCAGGCCCGGCCGCGGCCCAAGCGGGGAAGCGGCCCCTCGGTGCTGGCCGGGATCGGCGAGGCCGTGCACACCGGGAAGCTCTACTGCCGCGCCTGCAAGAGCATCCAGTGGCTCCCGTCGGAATGGCGCGAACAGCTGGACTACACCGACTTCTATTGCTCGGTGTGTGACCGGCTCATTCTCGCTCGCTGACCTCTCTCGCCCCCACCTGTACTCGTTTCGAACAGGTATCAGTCGGCGACACTTAGCCGAATCGAGACGGATATTCGTCGTTCTCTAGGTCTGTGATTCACTAGAGGTTTGCGACACTATCGCCCTTCCCGGCGAAGGTCTTACAATCCCGGCCGTCACGTTCACTTCGGCATTTCGGGAGTCGCGTCGTGTGGTGGTGGATCGGAAACATCGTTCTGATTGCGGTTGTCGCGCCCGTGCTGGTTCTGTTCCTCAACAAGGTCATGCGGCCGATCCGGGAGATCGACGCCTACGTGGAGGACGTCTTGGAGCACGGTGTGGGCATCAGCGCTCAGCTCGATTGTGTTCCCAACCTCATCCGCACATGCGAGCTGACGGGGGTCGCCCGGCTGAACGTCACGCGGTACGGCCTGGCGCTCGCCCGTCTCCTTCCCGCAGACGCCGAGTGACGGGCCCCGACGTCCCGAGCAGTCTCCGGCAAGACCATACGAAGGGGGAGCAACCACATTGGGTGCCGCAACCGTTGTCACGCTGATCGGAGTGGGCGCAATTGTCGCCGTCCTCGCCATCTACCTGATCACGATCGCCGTCACGCTCTACCGCGTGCACTTCAACCTGGGCACGATCATCGTGGGCGTGAAAGCCATCTGCCTTCAGGTCTCGGTCGTGCCCAAGTACGTCGGCATCATCATGAACGACGTGCTCGCCATCGATCAGGCGGCCAAGCAGCTCCTCGCCTGGGGTGGCGACCCCGAGGACATGGTGGAAGACCCGGTGATCGCCCGGATGACGCTCGAGCTGCAGGACGTCGACGACCAGATGGAGCGGGCCGGACGGCAGCCCGAGGCGGCTCCCGTCCCGCAGTAGGAGTCCCGCACCCGATCCCAGCAGGAGGGCTGAGTCATGGTGACCGACCCCGACGATTCCGTCGAAATGAGCGCGACCGCTGACGAGCAGAAGTCCGGGCGGAAGGGACGGCGAGCCGCTCGTGCCGAGAGGAAGACGCGGCGCGAGGAGCGAAAGCGGCAGGAAGCGTCCACCGTTCGCACGCCCGCCTTCATCTCCATGCTCACCGCGCCGCCTCCCAGCCGGGAGGAAGCGGAGCGGGAGGCGGCCATGGAGTTCGAACAGGCGGCGGCACCGGCGATGGAGCTCTTGAGGGCGGCCGTGCCCGACGCATCCTCAGCGGAAGAGGCGTACCGGGCCATCGAGAGCAGGCTCGGCCCCCCGGTCAAGGACCCCACGCCCGAGCTCCCGGACCACCCGCAGTACTCGGG
>JALZEC010000188.1 GCA_030862235.1 Actinomycetota bacterium
CGCCGCAGCGAGCGGATGAGCTGGTGGTCGGGAGTGAACAGCCGGCGGATCGTCAGCTCGCCCGTCACGAGCGCGGCCAGGGCGTTGCCGGCCAGGAGCATGTACATGACGACCAGCTGGAGGCGGATGGCCGCCGCTGGGGACGCGCCGGCGAGCAGCATCCCGGTCATGGCCCCGGGCAGGGCGACCAGGCCTACCACCTTGGTGTTGTCGACGATGGGCAGGAGTCCGGTGCGCAGGGCCCGCCGGTGCCACGGTGCCCCGGCTTCCGCCGCCGTCTGACCTAGGGAGAGCCGGGCCTCCACCTCCCGGCGCGAGGCGGCCAGGTCGTCGCGCAGGCGGCTCATCACCAGCGACGCCGTGTTCATGGCGTTGGAGATGATCATCGAGCCGAGGGGGATGGCCGACCGGGGTTCAGCAGGGACGATCCCCAGGACGAGGAGCACGCCGAGGGTGGCCGCGGTGGCGACACAGAGCGACAAGGCGGCGATCACCGGCGCCCCCGGCACCCGCTTCGCCCTCCCTGCGGAGGTCATCGTGGCCGTGCCGATCATGATCCCCAGGATCAGGGGCGTGACCCAGCCCCGCCCGCCCCCGAACACCCACTCCAGCACGAACCCGATGGCCAGCAGCTGGGCGAACGACCGGAAGGTGGCGACGAGCATGTCGCCCTCGAGCCCCGCCCGCCGCCGCCAGGAGATCATCACCGCCACTCCGACGAGCACCAGGGAGAGGGCGACCTCCCCGAACCCGACCCGCCCGCTGAGGTCGTTCATGTGCTCGGCCCCACCACCAGCACCCGGTCGGCCAGCTCCTCGGCCTGGCGGGGGTCGTGGGTGACCATCACGACCGTCAGCCCGTCGTCCGCCAGTGAGCGGATGAGCCGTTCGATCCCTCCTTTGGAGGCGCTGTCCAGGGCGGAGGTGGGCTCGTCCAGGACCAGGCACTCGGGGTGGCGGGCGAGAGCCCGGGCCAGGCTCATGCGCTGGGCCTCGCCTACCGACAGGACGTCCGCCGGCCGGTCCCCGAGTGTCGGCGGCAACCCGACCCGCTCGAGGGCCTCCTCCCAGCCGGCGCCGATGTTGTCCGCCACCGACCCGGGAAAGGGAACCGGGACCTGCCCCACCAGCTGCACCCGGCGCCGCAGCTCGAGCACGTCGTAGTCCCGCACGTTCCGCCCGTCGAGGAGGACCTCGCCCTCGTCCGGATCGTCGAGGCGGTTGAGCAACCGAATCAGCGTGGACTTTCCTGAGCCCGACGGCCCCACGATGGCGGTCAACCCGTCGGCCGGGATCCGCGCTGAAAACCCGTCGACGATCGGCCCGTGGTCGCCCAGCACGGTGACGCCTCGGTACTCGAAGCGATGCTTGTCTTCCCCGGCGGGGTCCACGCCGGCGCCGTCGTCGCCCATATCGCCGCCAGAATCCCACGCTGGCCGACGGCAGGCCGCCGGTAACCTGCGAACCCATGCCTGAGGACGAGATCGAGGTACGCCTGCCCGACGGTTCGAGCCGACGCCTTCCCGCCGGCTCCACCGTCGCCGACCTGGCTGCCTCCATCGGCCGGGGGCTAGCCAAGGCGGCTGTGGCTGCCGTCGTCAACGGGGCCCAGACAGACCTCACCCGACCCCTCCCGGACGGCGCCGAGGTCTCGATCCTCACCGCCGACTCGGAGGAAGGGCGCTACGTCCTCCGGCACTCGACCGCCCACGTCATGGCCCAGGCCGTCTGCGACCTCTTCCCCGGCGCCAAGTACGCCATCGGCCCGCCCATCGAGGACGGCTTCTACTACGACTTCGACCTGCCCGGGGGGGCCCACTTCTCCGACGACGACCTCGCCCGCATCGAGTCCCGCATGCGGGAGATCGTGGGGGAGGACCAGCCCTTCGTGCGCGAGGAGCTCTCCCGGGACGAGGGGCTGAAGGTCTTCGCCGACCAGCCCTACAAGGTCGAGATCATCGAGGGTGTCGACGAGGGTGAAGGCGCCGAAGGGTCGGTCGTCAGCACCTACCGCAACGATGGCTGGACCGACCTCTGCCGCGGTCCGCACGTCCCCTCCACCAAACGGCTGGGGGCCTTCAAGCTCATGAAGGTGGCCGGCGCCTACTGGCGGGGCGACGAGCGCCGCCCCATGCTCCAGCGCATCTACGGCACCGCCTGGGAGTCGGAGAAGGCCCTGGCCGAGCACCTGCACCGGCTCGAGGAGGCGGAGCGCCGCGACCACCGGCGCCTCGGTGTCGAGCTCGACCTCTTCCACTTCCCGCCCGAGATCGGCGGCGGACTCCCCGTCTTCCACCCCAAGGGCGGCCTCGTCCGCAAGCTCATGGAGGACTACTCCCGGACCGAGCACGAAGCGGCCGGGTACCAGTTCGTCTGGACCCCCCACCTCGCCCGCTCCACCCTCTACGAGATCTCCGGCCACCTGGGGTGGTACGCCGAGAGCATGTACCCCCCCATGGAGATGGAGGGGGCCACGTACTACCCCAAGCCCATGAACTGCCCGGGCCACATCCTCATCTACCAGTCGCGCGCCCGCTCCTACCGGGAGCTGCCGATGCGCCTGTTCGAGTTCGGCACGGTCTACCGCTTCGAGCGCTCAGGCGTCCTCCACGGGCTCACCCGGGTCCGGGGCATCACCCAGGACGACGCCCACATCTTCTGCACGCCCGACCAGCTCGCGGACGAGCTCGCCTCGCTGCTGCAGTTCGTCCTCAAGGTCCTCCGCACCTTCGGTCTGACCGACTTCGAGGCCGAGCTGGCCACCCGGCCGGATAAGTTCGTGGGCAAGCCCGAGGAGTGGGACGAAGGCACCGAGGCCCTACGTCACGCCCTGGACGTCTCCGGGCTGGAGTACAAGGTGGCCGAGGGGGAGGGCGCCTTCTACGCCCCCAAGATCGATGTCCACGTGCGGGATGCCATCGGCCGGCGCTGGCAGATCTCCACCCTGCAGGTCGACCTGCAGATGCCGCAGCGGTTCGACCTCGAGTTTGTGGGAGCCGACAACCACCGCCACCGGCCGTACATGATCCACCGCGCTCTGTTCGGTTCGGTGGAGCGCTTCTTCGGCATTCTGCTCGAGCACTACGCCGGCGCCTTCCCCACCTGGCTGGCCCCCGTCCAGGCCCGGGTGCTGCCCGTGCGGGACACCCACGACGACTACGCAGCCGCCGTCGCCGCCCGCCTGCGCGACGCCGGTGTGCGCGTCGACGTCGAGAACGCCGACGAGCCGCTCGGCGGCCGCATCCGCAAGGCCAAGCTGGAGAAGATCCCCTACGTTCTTGTCGTCGGCGACGACGACGTGGTCGCCAACACGGTGGGCGTGAACCCCCGGGGCGGCCAGGTCGATCGGGGCGTGCCCCTCGAGACGTTCACCACCCGCATCGCCGACGAGATCTCGCGCCGGGCTTGAGCCTCGAGCGCCTGTGGGCGGGGTGGCGCCGCCCCTACGTGGAGTCGGCCGCCGACGAGTCGGAGGACGAGGAGTGCGTGTTCTGCCGCATCCTGGCCTCGGACGAGCCCCCCGAACAGACGTACATCGTGTGGCGGGACGACATCGCCGCCACCGTCCTGAACGCCTATCCCTACTGCAGCGGTCACCTGATGGTCATGCCCGTCCGCCACGTGGGCGAGTTGGAGGATTTGACCGAGACTGAAGGAGCGGCCATCCTCACCGGGCTGACCAGCGCTGTGCGGGCCCTCAAAGCCGCCTATAACCCGCAGGGGCTCAACGTCGGCGCCAACCTCGGCCGCCCCGCAGGTGCCGGAATTCCGGGCCACTTCCACATCCACGCCCTTCCGCGATGGTCGGGCGACACAAATTTCATGACGACTATCGCGGAAACGCGCGTTTTGCCGGAGCCTCTGCCGATCACATATCTAAAGGTGAGGGCCGCGTGGCCCCGACGGGAGGACGAAACCCCATGACCGTGCGCTCCACTCGCCGATTGCTGCTGGTCGGTGTAGGCGGGTTGATCGCGCTGGTCATAGCCGGCAACCTGGTCATCCTCGGCGCGTCGGCCTGGGCCAAGCAGACCACGCCCCGCTTGGTTGTGCCCCAGCTGACCGGGGTCAAGAACCTCGAGGCGGTGGACGCCAAGCTCCTCCGGGGCGCCGCTCCCACCGAGGAGGGGTACCGGTCCCTGGC
The DNA here is from genome assembly GCA_030862235.1 of Actinomycetota bacterium. Classification (GTDB taxonomy): domain Bacteria; phylum Actinomycetota; class Acidimicrobiia; order Acidimicrobiales; family AC-14; genus JALZEC01. The sequence goes on from JALZEC010000188.1 coordinate 4,144, forward strand.
CGCCAACGGCGTCAAGGTCGTGGTCGACCTCCGAGCCGAGCCCGGCGTGGAGTCCGATGCCGAGCTGGTCCGCTCGCTCGGCATGCAGCCGGTTCGGGTTCCCATCCGAGACGGGCAGATCCCGTCCACCGAGGAGGTCCGCCAGTTCCTGAATGTGGTGCAGCAGGCGGGCGGCCCCGTATTCGTGCACTGCGGGGCGGGCGTCGGCCGCACCGGGGCGATGGTCGGCGCCTACCTGGTTTCCACGGGGCAGCTCAACGGCGCGGGCGCCCTCCGGCGCAACCTGGCGGTGGGAACCCCGAGTCTCGAGCAGGTCACGTTCGTGGCCGGGATGGGCACCAGCGACATCACCAAGCCCCCCGTCGCCGTGACCGCCCTGAGCCGCGTCATCGACGCCCCCCGCCGCATCTATCACAACCTCGGTTTCTGAGCCCATGACGGCTGAGATCGAGGGGTGGGCGCGGGACGTCCTCAACCTCGATCCGGCAGCGGTCGTGACCGTCCGCGAGAAGGAGAGCAACGACCCTCGCTGCTCGCCGATCGTCACCGAGCTGCATATCGAGAGCCCGGGCGAGACGCCCTACTCCTTCCATATCGAACGCTCCCTGGCGGAAGTGACCGAGATGGACGTCATGGCGGCAATCGCCTTCGGAGGCCACTGAGCCGGACGGGCCGCTCGAGAAGCAGACGGGACGGTGTCTCGGCTGCCCAACCGCGGAGACTACGACGGGCGGCCGGCCCCTCCCGGCATAGTGTCCGACTTGCTCACGACGTTGGCGATCACCTTGTCGATGGTCGCGTCCTCGAGGCAGCCTTTGAGCCGGCGCCAGCTGTTCTTGCCGAGGGCCGGGTCGGTCGTGGTCAGGAAGCGACCGTCGGCGAGAGGGACGACCCCTGGCGGGACGAGTTCGTGCGAGATCGTTCCCTGGCACACGGCCCACAGGCTCTGCGCCGCTTCGAGGGGCGAGGCGCTGATGCTCCGCTCCCGTAGCTCGACGACGATCTCGCTCCTGCTCCCGGCAACCCAAACGTCCGGCCGGTTCTGGGTGAGGTCGCCCAGGGCGTCGACGCTGAGGGCGATCAGGACGGCGACGCCCAGCCAGATGGCCGCCCGCTTCATGTCACCGCGTGGACCGCACTGCCCGGGCCGGACCGGCGAGGAGCGAGCGAACGTCGACATCCGGCTGTTCCAGGGGCCGGTCGGGCCACGCCAGCACCCGCAGGTGCTCGGCCAGCCCCCGCTCGAGCGCAGGACGGGCGGTGGCCCGGGCCAGGCGCTCGACCAGCCAGGCCAGCCCTGAGGCGACCACGCCGACGCCCATGAGGATCGGGACGAAGACGCCGAACTGGTCGGAGCGGGGCCGCAACCAGGCGAACGGGTCAGAGGGGGGAGGGGCGGTCTCCTGGATGCGGGCGAGGGCGGGGGGCGGTCCCGCTACCGCAGCCTCGGCCCGGGCCCGCGCTATCCCTTGTCCGATGCTGCGCTCCATGCTCCGCATGCGCTGGAGCACGATGCCGGTGGCCATGGCCACCTCGGCGGCCAGGAAGAAGATCCCGGCCAGGAGCGAGCGGTTCCACTCCCACCGCCCGAGGTAGATGAGGACGTAGGCACCGGAGCCGGCGAGCACCACCGCCAGGAAGACTTTCGCCAGCCGCCCGGCGTTCATGCCGCACCCTGACTTAGCTCGGGGACGGGCGTGACCTCGCCGGTGGACCCGTCGACCAGCACCTGCGTTCCCGGGGCGAAGCGTTCGACCGCACCGACCACGCCGACCGCCACCGGCACGTGGAACTCGCGGGCGAGGATGGCCAGGTGCGAAAGCGGGCTGCCGGTCTCCGCCACCAGGCCGGCGAGGCGCGGGAGCCACGGCGCCAGGCCCGGGTCGAGCGACCGCAC
>JALZEC010000240.1 GCA_030862235.1 Actinomycetota bacterium
GCCGATCCCAGCCAGCAACCCTTGAGCGTCTTCTCCGTCAGCACCAGGCCGACCATGGCCGGGACGGTGAGCATCACGTCCATGTCCGGGATGCCGACCAGCACCGTCTGGCCCCCGCGGCGCGTCATGGCCATGGCCTGTTCGATGGTGGGGCCACGGCCCAGCACCTCGAAGGCGACGTCGGCGCCGTGCTGGTCGGTGAGGTCCATGACGGTCGTCACCGGGTTTCGCTGGGTGGCCAGCACCCCGTGGGTCGCGCCCAGTTCGGCAGCGAGAGCGAGCTTGTCGGGGTGGATGTCGACGGCCACGATCTCGCCAGCGCCGGCGATGCGGGCCCCTTGGACGACGTTCAGCCCTACCCCGCCACACCCGACGACGGCCACCGTGTCGCCCGGACGGATGTCCGCCGTGTTGAGAGCGGCGCCCACGCCGGTGAGGACAGCGCAGCCGAGGAGAGCGACGACTGCCGGGTCGAGGTCGGAGGGGACCTTCACCACCGCGCTCGCCGGCGCGACCGTCGTTTCGGCGAACGCGCCGCAGCCCAAGGCCTGGAACAGCGGGCCCGCCGCCGAGCGGAGACGGGACGTGCCGTCCAGCATCCCCCCGCTCGACATGCTCACCGTCGCCTGCTGGCAGAGGTGGGGCTGCTGCCGCCGGCAGTAGAAGCAGTGCCGGCATTGGGCCACCCAGGAGAGGGCGACCAGGTCGCCGGGCTGCAGCTCGTCGACGCCCTCGCCCACCGCCTCGACGATCCCGGCCCCCTCATGACCGAGCACGGTGGGGAGGGGCATCGGAATCGTGCCCCGGCGCATGGCCAGATCAGAGTGGCAGACGCCGGCCGCCGCCATCCGCAGCCGCACCTCGCCCCGGCGCGGCCCGTCCACCTCGACGTCGTCGCGGATCTCCAGCGGGTCCCCGATGCGGTTGAGCACGGCGGCCCGCGTCATGGGTGCCCACGCTCCTGCTGACGGTCCTCGCGCTCGGCCGCTCGTACGCCGTAGCCGAACACGATGGCGGGAGCGAGGACGACCGACCCCACGGCGAGGCAACCGACGACGAGGGTCACGAGTGGCGCCGGAAAGTCGGTGATCGCACCGATGACGAAGGCCACGATGGCGACGAGGAAGAGGCCATAGCCGAGCCGTTTCCCGGTGGTGGTCAGCTTGGCGATGCGAGCCCGTTGCCGCCGGACGGGATCGGTGCCCGGGCCTTCGCTCACTACCATGCAGCCCGCCCCGTGACCCCCCTGAGCCCCGTGAGCCCTGCCCAGCTGCGCGTCCGCGAGCGGACGCTCAGCTGGACCCGTCCCCTGCTCATGGGCGTCGTCAACGCCAACCCCGATTCGTTCTCCGACCCCGGCCCGCGCACGGTCGAGGCGGTGGTGGCACGGGCCGTGCAGGTCGTCGCCGAGGGCGCGGCCATGGTCGACGTCGGGGGCCAGTCGGCGATCACCGGCCGCCCGCCCGCGGACGCCGGGGCCGAAGCTTCCGCCGTCGTACCCGTGGTCGAGGCCGTGCTCGATGCCTGCCCGGGCGTGCCCGTGTCGGTGGACACGTTCAAGCCAGACGTGGCGGCAGCCGCCCTCGCGGCAGGGGCGCATCTCATCAACGACGTCTCGGGTCTCCGGGACCGGGCCCTCGCCCGGCACTGCGCAGCCTACGGGGCAGGCCTGGTGGTCATGCATACCGCGGCTCCGCCCCTGATCCGCCTGCAAGACCCGCGCCGGTACGAGCCAGGCCGCGTCGCCGACGAGGTGGCCGCCTTCCTCCGGAATCGCGTCGCGGTCGCGCTCGAAGAGGGCCTCGCCCCCGAGTCGGTGGTGGTCGACCCCGGCGTGGACTTCACCAAGACGCCGTCACAGACCATCGAGCTCCTGCGCGACCTCCAGCCGATCGTCGCCCTCGGCCATCCCGTGCTACTGGCCCTGTCCCGGAAGGACTTCGTCGGGGCCCTGACCCGCCGTCCACCGTCGGGCCGGCTCGCCGGCACGTTGGGCGCGGTCGCCGGCGTCCACCAGGTCCCAGGCCTGATCCTGCGGGTGCACGATGTGGCGGCCGTGCGCGACGTCCTCCTCGTCCTCGACGCCTTGACGGGGCACGACCCCCTCGACCGGGACCTGGTCCTTCCCGACGAGTTGCGACACGAACCCGGCTGACGGGCGCAGTTCTCAGGCTGCCGGCGGGTCATGGGCGTGGCGGGGATGTCGGGGATCGTCGGGTGGGACGAAGGCGCGCTTCCCCCGCCCCTGGACCAGCGCCCATCCGTCGACTGTCTTCAGCTCGTGGTGATGGGAGCAGAGGCGGTCGAGGAGATCGAGCACGGTGAGGTGGCTCCGCGCCCAGTCGACCCGGTGGTCGACCTCGAGAAAGGCAACGGCGGCGCAGCCCTCAGCCGCGCATGTCGGGTACAACCACTCAAGGGCCGTCTCCTGAGCAGCAGTAGGTCGACGCCCGAGGTGGGCAACACCTCCGACTGCCGTGCCTTTCGTCACCACCGCCGCGAGAAACGGGTCGCCGGTATCCATCAGGTCTCTTACGGCGGACACCGCGACCGGACCGTAACCCGCCACCTCGCACACCTCGCCCTCGTCTGGGCGACCGCGAAGGAGAGCAGGAAGATCGACGCGCACGATCACCTTCGCCCTCGCATTCGCCCTCGCCCTCGCTCGTCCTTGCCCTCGGCCTTGGCTCGCCGAGGAGGACCCGGCGGTCACCGACGCCACCAGCGCGTCGGCGGCATAGGCCTCGAGCAGTTCCCGGCGACCCTCGGCCCGAGCCGTTTTGAAGAGCCGGTCGCGGACTGGCTCCAGCGCCGCCATCACCCGCGCTCCGACTTCTGGGTTGTCTCGCATCCGAAGGTTCCAGGCTCCCTCGGCGTCCGTGTAACTGCGGAGATAGCGACCAGCGTGAATGGCTCGACGTTTTGCTTCTGGATC
>JALZEC010000247.1 GCA_030862235.1 Actinomycetota bacterium
TCATCCGCCGCATGCGCTACATCTCCAAGACCGACAAGAACCGCACCGCCCGCTGGGACCGCGACAAGACCGACGGCCCCTCCGGGTTCGCCCGGTCCAACCTGGCCCCCCGGGGCGCCCAGGCCACCATCACCCGCTTCTACCACAAGTACCAGCACTCACACGAGGGTGGCCGCGGTGGTAGGCACACCTACGGCCACACCAACGCGGCGGCCGGCCGCAGCCGGTTCCAGGCCGGCGAGTAGCCGACGACCGAGCGCAGGGGCATCCGATTCCCGCATCGGATATACCTCGGTCCCGGGGCAAGCCTGACGACCTCGCCGCCACGCCGGCCCGTGTCCCACGACTGAAGCGTCGTTGCCGTTCACGGAGACGAGGAGGGAGGAGTATCGATGAACAGTTTCGGGGCCCGGGGTGCGCTCACCGTCGGCGCTGACCGCTACGAGATCTTCCGCCTCGGGGCCCTCGAGAGCGACTACGGCGTCTCCCGCCTGCCGTACTCGCTGAAGGTCCTCCTCGAGAACCTGCTCCGCTACGAGGGGACCACGACGGTGAGCGGGGAGGACGTCGACGCGCTCGCCGGTGGCGAGACGGGAGGGAGAGAACGCGAGATCGCCTTCTTGCCGGCGCGCATCCTCCTGCAGGACTTCACTGGCGTCCCCGCGGTCGCCGACCTGGCCGCCATGCGCGAGGCGGTGGCCGACCTCGGCGGCGACCCCGCCGGGGTGAACCCGCGACTGCCGGCGGAGCTGGTGGTCGACCACTCGGTCGTCGTCGATGCCTACGGCACCCGCGAGGCGTTCGCCCGCAACACTCAGCTCGAGTTCGGGCGAAACCGGGAGCGCTATCGCTTCCTGCGCTGGGGACAGCAGGCTCTCTCGGGGTTCCGGGTGGTGCCGCCGGGCAAAGGGATCTGCCACCAGGTCAACCTCGAGTATCTGGCCCGCGTCGTCTTCGTCGACGACGTCGGACGCGCCTATCCCGACACGGTTCTGGGCACCGACTCCCACACCCCGATGGTGAACGGCCTGGGCGTGGTGGGCTGGGGCGTGGGCGGCATCGAGGCAGAGGCGGCCCTACTGGGCCAGCCAACCAGCATGCTCGTGCCCGAGGTGGTCGGCGTCCGGCTGACAGGGGCGCTACCCGAAGGGTCGACGGCCACCGACCTCGTCCTTACCGTGACCGAGATGCTGCGAGGCCATGGGGTGGTCGGCAAGTTCGTCGAGTTCTACGGGCCGGGAGTGGCGAACGTCCCAGTGGAGAACCGGGCGACGATCGGCAACATGTCCCCCGAGTACGGCTCGACGGTCACCATGTTCCCCATCGACGAGGCAACCCTCCGGTACCTCACGTTCACCGGCCGCCCGCCCACACTCATCAAGCTCGTCGAGGCCTACGCCAAGGAGCAGGGCCTGTGGCACGACCCCCAGGCGGCGCCGGTGTTCTCCGAGTCGATCGTCCTCGACCTGTCGACCGTCGTCCCCAGCATCGCCGGCCCTGCCCGACCGCAGGACCGTGTTTCGCTCGACCGGGCCAAGGCGACATTCCGGGCGGTGCTACCCGACTCCCTCCCTAAGACGCCGAAGACCGAGGGACCGAGTGGTGTCGCCGGCCTGCCCCGCCACGTGGCCCCGGGCTCGGTCGAGGCGGCGTCGGTAGCGTCCTTCCCGGCCAGCGACCCGCCCGCGGCCATGGCCGGGGCGGCGGGGACGGGCGGCCGGGAGGCGCCCGGCTCGCCTGCACCACTCGTCGAGACGATGCCGGATCGGCCCCGGGCCCCCGTCTCCGTGCGTCTGCCCGGCGGCCCGCACTTCGAGCTTGACCACGGCCACGTGGTGATAGCGGCCATCACCAGCTGCACGAACACGTCCAACCCGTCCGTAATGCTCGCCGCCGGGCTGTTGGCCAAGAAGGCGGTGGAACGCGGCCTGCGGGTCAAGCCCTGGGTCAAGACGTCCCTCGCCCCCGGCTCAACCGCGGTCGTCGACTACCTCGGGGAGGCCGGGCTCCTGACCTTCCTCGAGCACCTCGGCTTCTACGTCGTCGGGTTCGGGTGCACCACCTGCATTGGCAACTCCGGCCCCCTGGCGCCCGAGATCTCCCGGGCCATCGCCGCCGGAGACGTGGCCGTGGCCTCGGTGCTGTCGGGCAACCGCAATTTCGAGGGCCGCATCCATCCTGAGGTGCGGCTCAACTACCTGATGTCTCCCCCGCTCGTGGTCGCCTACGCGCTGGCCGGCACGATCGACGTCGACGTCCGACACGAGCCGCTGGGGCTTGGGAACGACGGACGGCCCGTGTACCTGCGGGACGTCTGGCCCACCGCCGCGGAAGTGGAAGCGGCGGCTGCGACTTCGCTGCGGCCCGACATGTTCGGGCATGCATACGGGGACGTGTTCGTAGGCGACGAGGCCTGGGAGAGCCTCGACGTCCCCCCTGGTGAGCGCTACGGCTGGGAGCGGGCGTCGACGTACGTACGGAGGCCGCCGTTCCTCGAGGCGCTCACGCGACAGCCAGCTCCCGTCTCAGACGTGGTCGGCGCACGGGCCCTCGTCGTCCTCGGCCACGGCACCACCACCGACCACATCTCGCCGGCGGGGGCCATCCCGGCTGACAGTCCCGCCGGCCGCTGGCTCACCGCCCAGGGCGTCGACC
>JALZEC010000326.1 GCA_030862235.1 Actinomycetota bacterium
GGGCCAGGCGGCGAGGAGCGTGCCGAAGGCCATGATGCCGCCGCCGGCCCACAGCCACGAGATGAGCGGCTGCACCCGCACGCCGATGACGGCTACGTCCGACCCCTCTTCCGGCGCTGCCACCAAGGTCAGGTAGACGTCCTCGAAGGGACCGGTCCTCACCGACGGCGAGCCGATGGCCTGCGTGGCGAAGGGGAATTGCTGGAGGGCGGGGGCGTACACCTTGGCGCCGTCGACCCGCACCCGAGCGGAGAAGGTGGTCTTGTTGGACCGCTCCACGGTCGACGTCCCCAGGTAGGTGACGGTGTGACCGGAGAGGCTGGCGGACTGCCCCGGCGCCAGGCGGAACTGGCGGTTCTCGGCGTAGGCCGAGCTGGCGGCGAAACCAACGGCCATCACCACCACGCCCAGGTGGACGACCATGCCCCCGCTCGACCGCCCCACCAGCGACCTCCCGGCCCGGGCAGACAACACCAACTGGCGGATGGCGGTGGCGGCGGCGAAGGCTCCGAGCCCGAACGCGAGGAGCGGCCCGATGCCCCGGACCCCGAGGGCGACGCACAGGACGACGACGCCGGTGGCGGTCCACGCGGACCAGACGAGCCGGCGGTGCAGCACCTCCCCGGCCGCCTTTCGCCACGGCAGGACCGGCGCGACGGCCATGAGGAAGAGCAGGGTGAACCCGACCGGCGCCGTCATCCGGTTGAAGTAGGGCGCGCCCACCGAGAGCCGGTCGCCCTTGATCGCCTCGGCCAGCAGGGGGAAGACGGTGCCGAGGAGCACGACGAAGGCGAAGGCGGAGAAGGCGACGTTGTTGGCCAGGAATGCACCCTCCCGTGAGACGGGCGAGTCGATGGCGCCGGGTGAGCGCAACCGGTCACCCCGCCAGGCCAGCAGGCCGATCGAGACGGCGACCACCAAGCCGAAGAAGGCCAGGATGGACGGCCCGATGGGCGACTCGGTGAAGGCGTGCACCGACTCCAGCACGCCCGAGCGGGTGAGGAACGTCCCCAGGATGGTCAGAGAGAAGGTGGCCACCAGAAGGGACAGGTTCCAGACCCGGAGCATCCCTCTCCGCTCCTGGACCATGGCGGAGTGCAGGTAGGCGGTGCCCGTCAGCCAGGGGAGGAAGGAGGCGTTCTCCACCGGATCCCACGCCCAGTAGCCGCCCCAGCCCAGCACCTCGTAGGACCACCAGGCCCCGAGCACGATGCCGGCGGTGAGGAAGCCCCACGCGAAGAGCGTCCACCGGCGGGTCTCGGTCAGCCACCCCTCGATGCCCCCGCTCCCGGCCGCGGAGGGCTGCAACCGACCGGTGATCAGCCCGGCCAGGGCGAAGGCGAAGGGGATCGTGAAGCCGACGTAGCCCAGGTAGAGCATCGGCGGATGGAAGGCGACCAGCGGATGGTTCTGGAGCAGCGGGTTCGGCCCGGGACCATCGGACGGCACCGACCCGCTGACGAGCCGGAACGGGTTGGCCGGCCCCGCCATGAGCAGGAAGAAGAAGGCGGCCACGGCCAGCCCGATGAGCGTCGCCCACGCGACGAGGGGATCGCCCGCCCGGCTCCGGAAGTGACGGGCCATCACCGCCAGGTACCCGGCGAGGACGAGCGCCCAGAGGAGGATCGAACCCTCGAGCGCCGACCACAAGGTGGTGATGGTGTAGAGCAGCGGCGTCGAGCGGCTGCCGTTGTTGGCGACGTACCGCAGCGAGAAGTCATGGGTCAGGAGGGCGTACTCCATGGCCACCGTGCCCAGCACCGCCCCGGCGAGAACGAGCCAGACGTAGCGCTGACCGGCCCGGAGCAGGCGCGGGTTGCCGCGACGGAGCCCCAGGGCCAGGGTGAGCATGCCGAGGAAGGCCGAGCCCAGCCCGAGGGCGACCGCGGCGGAACCGATGACTGCGCTCACGGCAGCATCACCGAGCGGGCGCTGCCGGGACCGAGGTCGTCACCCGGTCCGGGTGTTCGGCCACGTACGTCTCCGAATGCTTGACCAGGATGCGGTCGCTGGCGAAGCGGTCCCCCTCGAACCGGCCTTCGAGCACTACCGGGATGCCCGGCTGGAACAGCTCCGGCGGGTCACCCCTGTGCACGATGGGAACGTTCACCCCGTTGGCGGTGATGTCGAACTGCACCTGCTGGCCTGTCTGGCGCACGGTGCCGTCGACGACTGCCCCCTGGATGCGGAAGCGCCTGTCCCCGAGGGATTCACGCTGAGCGACCGCCTCGTCGGCCGTCCGGAAGTAGAGGGTGGCGTTCCCGAGGCCCTGTACGACCAGGAAACCCAGGGCCACGACCACGACCGCGCCGGCCAGCCACAGCCGGCGCCGGTTCTGGGTGGTGACGCTCACCGGGTGTCGTCGGTCCCCCGGGGAGAGGCGGCGAGCTGACGCGCCAGAGCCCGGCGGCGGGAGAGGATCCAGGCGACGTAGGCCCCGAGGACGGCGGCGGTGGCGGCGTAGCCGCCGAAGACGTAAGCGGCGTGGGTCACGGCGTCACCTCGGGAACGGGGCGGGCGGCTGCGTCAGGGGCGGGATTCACGACTGCCTGTCCTTCGGCCCGGCGCTCGGCCAGGGCCTCGTCCAGCCGGCGGCCCTCCACCTGCTCGTCTGCCCACGCCAGCCGGAAGCGGTGGATGAGCAGCCAGGCGTACAGCAGGGTGAAGGCCAGGACGGCCAGGAGGAGGGTGGCCAGCATCATCCCCGTGATCTGGGGATCGAGCAGTCGGCGCTCGGAGAACAGGCTGGCCGGCTGGTGGAGCGTGCGCCACCACTCGACCGACTTGTGGACGAGGGGGACGTCCACGAACGCGGCCAGCGCCACGATCGCCGCCCGGCGGCTGCGGACCTCGGGGTCCGTCGGGATGCGGCGCACGGCCAGGTACCCGAGGTACAGCACGAGGAGCACGGCGGTGCTGGTGAGGCGGGCGTCCCACGTCCACCAGACGCCCCACGTCGTGCGTCCCCAAATGGAGCCGATGAGCAGGGTCAGGCCGATGAAGATCACGCCGATCTCGGCCGACGCCCCGGCGACCATATCCCAGAAGCGGGAGCGGGTGCGCTTCCAGAGGTAGAACGCGCTGGCCAGCGTCGTGATCCCGAACGACACGTACATGGCGATCCAGGCCGTGGGCACATGGATGTAGAGGAGCCGCACGGCGTCTTTCTGGTTGACGTCGGCTGGTGACACGACGAGGCCCATGAGGGCGGTCAGGGCCAGGGTGGCAGCGGTCAGCCAGCCCAGGACGCGGGTACCCCGGGAACTCATTCCGTTCCGCAGCCGCGTCGCTGCGCTCATGCCGGCTCCGCCTTCGGCGATGCCGGCATTCGAAGCCGTTTTGGAGCTGCGCGCCTCCTCGGCGTTCGGCCACGCAGGCGGCGCTGCGCTTTGGTGCTCGCTCATGCTTCCTCCAGGAGCGGGCCGAAGGCGAGGACGCCGAAGGCCACGTAGACGGCGGTGAACACGGCCAGCAGACGGACCCATGGCCACGCGTCGGCGGTGGTCGCGCCCAGCGCGGACTCCGAGGCGCGGGCGGCGGCCAGCAGCACCGGCGCCAGGACGGGCAGGACGAGCAGGGGCAGGAGGGTGTCACGTACCCGCAGCCCGGCGGCGACTGCGCCGTAGACCGTACCGGCAGCGGCGATCCCGCTGGTGGCCAGGACGCAGGTGAGCAGGAGCACGCCGGCGCCGCGGAGGCTCACGTTATAGAAGACGACCACGCCGACGGCCAGCAGGACTTCGAGGGCGAGCAGCTGGGCGGCGACGGCACTCGCCTTGCCCAGGAAGATGCCGGCTCCGTCGAGGCCGGACAGGCGGAGTGCGTCCCTGGCATCGTCACTCGCCTCCAGGGCGAACGACCGCTGGACGGCCAGGAGGCCGGCGAACAGGACGGTCACCCAGAAGAGGCCGGCGGCCAGGCTTGACAGCAGGCCCCGGTCGGCGTCGAGGGCGAAGGCGAACAGGAGGAGGACCAGGAGGGCGAAGGGCAGGATCTGGTTCGTCGCCACCCGGGAACGAGCCTCGATGCGGAGGTCCTTGCCCGCCACGAGCAGGGCGTCACGGAACACGGACGGGCTCCTTCGCCGGCTCGGCGGGCTCCGTCGAACTCGGGACCACGCCGCCGACCACCTGGCCTCCCACCATGCTGAGCGTGCGGGTGGCCAGGGCCGCCGCTCGGTCCAACTCATGGGACGCGAGCAGGACGGTGCCCCCGTGGGCGACGGCATCGTGAACCAGCTCGTCGAGCAGGTCCCGCCCGGCGGCGTCGAGGCCGGCGTGGGGCTCGTCCAACAGCCACAGCTCCGGCTGCCGAGCCACCAGGGCGGCCAGCGCCGTCCGGCGACGCTGGCCGGCGGACAGCTTGGCCACGGGCACGTCCTTCAGCCGTCCCGCGAGGCCCAGGCGATCCATGGCCGCGTCCGCCGCCTGCACGCTGCCGCCGGCGGTACGCACGGCGAAACGGAGGTTGTCGGCAACGGTGAGATCGTCGTACAGGAAGGTGGCGTGACCGAGGAGACCGACCCGGCGGCGCACCGCCCTCCGGTCCTTGACCAGATCGCAGCCGAGCACGACCGCCTCCCCTGAAGCAATGCCAACCAGGCCGGCGCAGGCGCGCAACAGCGTGGTCTTGCCCGCGCCGTTCGGACCCTGGAGCAGCACGATCTCTCCGCCGGCCACGTCGAGGTCCACTCCCGCCAGGGCGGGGAACCGGCCGATGAGGGAGACCGCAGCACGGAAGTGGACAACGTTCGGCATTGCGGACCGGGCACCAAGCTACCGGCGCCCGGCGCACAGGGTCCAAGCGCCCCCTGCCGCCGTGGCCGATCTCATAGCCTGTCCCGCCGTGGGTGTCCGCCGGGTGATCCGTGGGTTGGGCAAGACGCTCATCTGCTTCGGCGTGCTGCTGTTCCTGTTCGTCGCCTACCAGCTCTGGGGCACCGGGATCTCAGAGCGGCGGGAGCAAAAGGAGCTGGCCGCGGCTTTCGAGCAAAGCCAGCTGACGACGCCTCCCACCCTTCCCGGGCCGTTGGGGACGACGTCCGAGGACACCGCACCGCCGCCCCCGGATCTGGGCGCCAGCCTCGGCCTGCTCGAAATCCCCAAGATCGACGTCAAGAAGTTCCTGGTCGAGGGGGTCGGGGTTGAGGACTTGAAGAAGGGCCCGGGGCACTATCCCGAGACGCCCATGCCGGGTGAGAAGGGCAACTCCGCCATCGCCGGCCACCGCACCACCTACGGCGCCCCCTTCGACAACCTCGACGAGCTCGCACCCGGTGATGAGATCTTCGTCACGACGGCGGCGGGCCGGTTCCGCTACGCCGTCTCCGAGAGCTTGATCGTGGACCCCATCGACGGTGCCTATGTCCTTGAGCCCACCGAGGACGACCGGCTCACGCTCACCACCTGCAACCCCCGCTTCAGCGCCGCGGAACGGTTGATCGTCATCGCCAAGCTGATGTCGAACCCCGTCCAGTCGGCGCCGCGGCCGGAGCCGGATCCGGCCGTGCCCGCCGCCCCCGGCGCCCAGCTCGACGCCGGCCTGTCCGGAGCCGGAGCCAGCAACACCCCCGCCGTCCTGTGGGGCTCGTTGGCCGCCGCCATCTGGCTGGGGGCGTGGCTCCTCGGGCGCGCCTGGCGCCGCTGGCCCGCCTACACCCTCGGCGCCATCCCCTTCTTCGTCGCCCTGTTCATCTTCTACGAGAACGTCGCCCGGCTCCTGCCCGCTAACGTCTAACCGAGCCGGAGTACATCTGATGCGCTGCATGGTAGCATCAGATGCATGCCCCGGACCACCGTTGACATCGACGCCTCGATCCTGCGCGAGCTCAAGAAGCGCCAGCAGCGGGAGCGAAAGCCTCTGGGCCAGCTCATCTCCGAACTAGTGGCCCGGGCGATCGAGTCCGAGGACCCGGACGCGACCCCGTTCGTCTGGGTCGCGAAGGACCTCCGGCCTCGGATCGACCTCGAGGACAAGGACACGCTCTGGTCCGTGCTGGACGAGCGCTGAGAGCCGGAGGCCAGCGGACCAGATGAATAGAGCGCTCCGCCCAGCGGGGCGGGGATCGCAGGCGGCGGCCCGGTGAGCCAGACGGTCGACACGAATGTCCTGGTCTACGCCAGCCACACGGCAAGCCCCTTCCACGACCGGGCCCGTGCCCTCGTCGAACACCTAGTGGCCGGCCCGAGCCTGGCGTATCTCCTCTGGCCCGCTGTCGTCGGGTATCTGCGGATCGTCACCCATCCGGCCATCCTCGGCACGCCACTCTCGAGCGAGGAGGCGATGACGAACATCGCAACATTGCTCGCGCCAGCGCACATCCGCGTCGCCGGCGAGGGCGATGACTTCTGGGCGTCGTTCCGCCGAATCGCCGCCGACGTGAAGCCCCGAGGCAAACTCGTCCCCGATGCCCACCTCGTGGCGTTGATGCATGAGCACGGCGTGTCAACGATCTGGAGCCACGACCGAGACTTCCGCATGTTCCGCGGGATCAGAGTGAAGGACCCATTCGCGGAGGAGCACTCGGCAGGCTTCGAATAGCCGCACTCTCCCAATGAACCGGCGTTGGCGCTGGGACGTGGGAGCTCGCCGGTCCGGCCCTGGGGCGACTACGTCCACCTACGAGAGGCTCACTGAAGTCGCACCTCCGGACGATCGTCGCTCCTCCACGTACCGTTCATCTGGACCGGTCAGAAGACGATTCTGTGAAACGCGACACCCAAGACACGGTGAGGTTCAGGGGCGGCATCGCCGTCGGACTCCTGGCGGCCACATGGCCGTTTGGAACAATGACCGTCGCCCGAGACTGCCTTCGCATCTCCTGGGTCGGCGGCCTGCAACCGGTCGAGTTGAAGCGGGAGGAGATCGACGAGGTTTGCGTCCGTGGGACAGTCCTTGGCCACAGGCTCGAGCTCAAGCCGCTGGGTCGGCCGACTGCGAAGACCGTCTTCTTTCCGACGAATCCCGGGAAGGTGGCGTCAGCCCTGGAGGCGCGCGGCTGGCCCGTCCGCACAAGCCTGCGTCCGCCGGGACGCCGCCCAGCGCTCTACCTGCTGTTGGGTGTCACGCTGATCCTGGTTGGCATTGCTGAACTGGTTGTTAAGACTGGCCAGGCCGACGCCCTCAACCGGCGGAGCGGACGTTTGCAGGCACAAATCGAGTCCATCGACAGTCGCGGAGGCAAGCGATACGGCACGATCCGTTATGAGGTGGACTCCAACCGCTACTCAGGCGAGATCGTGCTCGCCTCCGATCGCGCCCTCGGGAACGAAGTGGTCATCCGATACGACCCGGACAACCCATCGCGCTTCTGGGAGGAGGGCGATGACCCGCCGGGGACGGACCAATGGATTTTCGGGCCCCTCCGCGCGGTGCCTGGCCTCTTCCTCTTGTTCTCCTGGCGGCGACAACACGGCCTTCGGCGCTACTTCGACCGTCGGGGCTGATTCGGCTGTCATGTTCGCGCCGCAAGCATTCTCCCGACTCGAGCACGATGGAGACTGATGAGGACGCTCCAGGGCGCGGATCGGGGTCAGGATCCACCGGCAGTGAACTATGGGACCTGATCAACTCCAGGCGGCACGGCTGGTCTCAGCGTGTTCGCGGTGCGGCGGGACGGGAATGCGAACGGTCAAGATCCCGCGAAGCTCCGGATTCTGGGACTGGTTCATGGACGGCACGAGCATGGGGGGCACGCATGAGGAGTGCACGCGGTGCGGACTGGGGCGGACGTCGTGGCCTGTCACTCTCCGGCACCGCCGCCAGACGCCTCTCGGGATCCCGAAGCGAGTCATCCGAACACTGCTTGACCATCGGTCGCGGGAGCCGGTCCCCGTGTTCTACGTCGAGGTGCTCGTCGCGGGAACCGTCGTGGGTGTCGCCCTCGACGCGGTCGTGGACATCCCGTGGTGGCTACCGCCTCTGGTAGCCGTGCCCGCCACCTGGCTCTACTACCTCTCGTCAGCGTTC
>JALZEC010000351.1 GCA_030862235.1 Actinomycetota bacterium
TGACTTGGCCCAGGGCTCATTCAAGCACCGTCACTTACGGGATACGAGTGGTTCCTTCGCCGATCTGATACATCCGCCTGTCGTCTTTCTCGTGAGCTGGTCCGGCACTGGTCGCCCTGTCCGTCGCCCGTGTTGAACGCGCTGAGCGTCGGTCGTGCCGCCTATCGCTCCGCCGCTGTGGCCGCTCTCGATCCGGCCCGGCGCCGGGAGCGGCGCAGCAGCCGGTCGATCGTCAGGCTGTGCGCCTCGATCCCGTCGAGAGCCCGCTGAAGCCGCCCTCGCCCTTCATCAGTGAGGGCGTACACCCGCCGGGCCGGCCCGTGCGAGGAGGCGTCCCACGCGGAGCACAGCTCGCCCCGGTGGTCCATGGAACGGAGCATTCGGTAGAGGGCGGCCGTGTCTGGAGCAAGGCCCAGTTCGGCCAGGCGCGAAGCGAGGTCGTAGCCGTGGCTCTCCCGCTCCGCGAGCAGCACCAACAGGGCGGTCCGGAGCACGGCGGGACCGCCACCCCTCGCCGGCCTACCCATCGCCGCTCCTCGCGGTCAGGCCACCCACGCCAGCGGCCCGACATCCATGGGCCGTCGCCGCTGCCAGCGGCCGCTCAGTCAGGGTCGCAGCCACAGGACAGCGCTGTCGTCCTTCTCCGACCCGGTCGTGTCCCGACCGAGGTAGCCCACGACGGCTACCCGGCTTCTGTCGTGTGACACCGCCACTCCGAAGAAGGCGTCGTTCGGGCCGCCGATGTCGAACAGCCGCCGCCCTTCAAGGCCGAAGGAGGTGTCAGGAGCGCCCGTCGCCGTGAGCTTGACGACCATGGCGTCGAGGTTGGTCGGCGTCGGCTTGCCGCTTCCGACCATCAGCACACCGCCATCCGGCAGCGCGACGACGGAGCGGCCGCGATCGTCGTCCCCGGCGACGTCGATACGTACCATGCCGTTGCTGCCGAAGGTGGTGTCGAGCGCGCCGGTCTCGGTGAAACCACCGGCGACGAGGTCGACCTTGGGCTCGGCGGTGTCGCGGCCGTAGCCGGTGGTCACCAGCCGGTTGCCCACTAGTCCGACCGCGTATGACTCCGTCACGCTCCCGAGCAGCTGGGTGACCGACAGCCCATCGGTGCCGAACGTCGGATCGAGCTGACCCTGGGGGGTGAGGCGGAACAGCACGATCTTCACGATGCCGTCGACGTTGGCGTAGCCGGTCACCACGAGCCGGCCGTCGGCCAGCTCGACGGCAGTCTTCGGGGTCTCGGACACCCCCGGTGCGACTCCCACCAGGGCGACTCCCGCCGTGCCGAAGCTGGGGTCCCGGCTGCCGTCGGCGTTGAGCCGAACGACGGCGAAGTCGAGATCTCTGCGGCCCTCGCCGGCGCCCACCTGGGCGCCCACGACGACGACCTTGTCGTTCCGCAGGCCGGTGAGACCCCACGCTGTGTCTCCTCGGAATGAAGTTCCGTCGGCCACCCCCGTGCTGAGATCGAGCTTGACAACGCCCCCGGTCCCGAACGTCGGGTCGAGCTTGCCCTTCTCGTCGAAGCGAGCGAGGGCGATGTTGGTGTCTCGGGCGGCGTCGCCGGTCGCTATAGGGTCGTGCTCGACGGTCCCCGAGATCACCACCTTGCCCGCTGATTGGACAACCACGCCGCGGGCCAACTCGGCAGCCTTGCCGCCCTGAGCCACGTTGACGGAGGCGACGCCGTTGCTGCCGAAGCTCGGGTCCAGTTGGCCGTCGGGCCGAAACCGCCCCACGGCCATGAGCTGGTCGGTCCCTTGCGCCAACCATCCGGCACCGTAGAGCCGGTTCTGGCCGTCGAAAGCCGCTCCCAGGAGCCGGTCGTGTTCGCCGGCCGAGAGGGGTACGGCTCGTACTGAGTCGAAAGTGGGCGCTTCGAGGCTTGCCTCACCGTCTCGGCCGTCGCCTGCCTCTGTGGGCGACGAGGTGTCCCCGTCGGAGCTGCAGGCAGTCACCGACAGCACGAACACTCCAGCAAGGACCGCCGCGTGTTGACCACGACTTCTTGCCATGACACCCCCTGGATCGATGGACGGGGCGGAAATTAGGAGTACCTAAGACAGGATGCAAGGTGCGCCTAACACTAGCCCAGGGTGGGGTCGGACAATGCCTCTCGGCCGGGCGGAACGAACACGGGATCGGCGACGAGGACGGGCTCGATCACGTGCGACCGGCGCTCGTTTGCCGAAGCGGGCTGGGGGACGAGCAACCGCTGTTCGCTCGGTCGGCCGGGTGGGCGAGGGGGGACTTGAACCCCCACGTCCTTTCGGACACAGGAACCTGAATCCTGCGCGTCTGCCAATTCCGCCACTCGCCCGGGCGCGAAGACAGGGTAGCGGAGGCCGGGGCCTGAGCAGCCCGGACCCTGGGTAAGCTCCGACCCTGGTGCCCCGGCTGTCAAGGTTCGCTCGGCTTCTCGCTTACAATCGGATTTGAAGGGAGCAGGTCAACCATGCTGAGAAGAGCTTTCTTCACGGGCGAGAAGCCGGGCGAAACTTTCCGTTCAGGTCATTAGCATGGGACTCCGGCAGTTCGAGCAACGGCTGGAACGCCTGGTGGAAGGCGTCTTCGCCAAGACCTTTCGCAGCGGGCTCGAACCAGTCGAGATCGCCCGGCGGCTGACTCGCGAGATGGACCTGCACCGGGTCATCGGGGTCAACGGGATGATGTCGCCCAACCATTTCGAGGTCGCCATCAGCCCGTCCGACTACTCGAGGCTGGAGACCTATGTCCAGGCCCTGAACCGGGAGCTGTCCGAAGCCGTCCGGGAGCACGCCCGGGACGAGGGGTACGGCTTCGTCGGGCCGGTGCACGTCGAGCTCCTGGTGGACGAGTCGCTCGGCGCCGGGGAGTTCCTGATCGCGAGCCAGACGCAGGAGGCGCCCGGCGGTGCGGCGGTGGGGTCGCTGTCCCTCAGCGACGGTCGCCGGATTCCGATCGGTGAGGACCCGGTGACCATCGGCCGACTGCCGGAGTGCGACATCGCGCTCAGCGACCCGAACGTCAGCCGGCGGCATGCTGAAGTGCGCCGACGGGGAAACGATTTCATCGTGATCGATCTCGGCTCGACCAACGGGACCCGGGTCAACGGCGCCGGCGTCCGTGAGCGGCAACTGGTAGACGGCGACGAGATCAGCCTGGGCAGCACCAGGATCCGGTTCGAGGCCTCCTGAGGGGGGAGCAGCCGTGCCGGAGCCGCTGCTCACCATCCTCAAGTTCTGCTTCCTCGCCATCCTGTACCTCTTCTTTGCGCGAGTGCTGCGGGCAGTGTGGGCCGAGGTCACCGGGCCCCAGGTGGCGACGCCCGCTCCTCCCCGGCCGGCGCGGGCCGGGATGGGGCTTGGTGCCAGCCGGCCACCCGGTCGGCTCAAGGTGATCGAGCCGGCCGAGCGGCGGGGTCACACCTACGAGTTGGGCGAAGAGCTGACCGTAGGACGGGCCGGCGGTTGCCAAGTGACCTTGGAGGGGGACAACTACGTGTCCCAGCTTCATGCTCGGGTCTTCCGCCGGGACGGCCAGTTCTACGTGGAGGACCTGGGCTCGACGAACGGCACGTACCTGAACCGCAAGAAGGTGACCGCTCCCATCGCCATCCGCAAGGGTGACCGGCTCCAGATTGGCAAGACTGTGATGGAGCTGTCATGACCGTTCTGCGCGGCGCGGCCGCTACCGACGTGGGCCGGGTCCGCCAGGTCAACGAGGACCGCTACCTGGTGGCCAACGACCTCTTCGCGGTGGCCGACGGGGTGGGCGGACACCAGGCGGGCGAGGTAGCGGCCCAGGCGTCCGTCGAGACCTTGGAGAAGGCCTTCACCGAGCGGACGGTGGACGGGCTGATCGAGGCCTTCCACAAAGCGAACGAGACGGTCTGGCGGCTGGCCCAGGACAAGTCGGAGCGACGGGGCATGGGGACGACCCTCACCGCCGTGGCCCTGGTCGAGCAGGACGGTGAGGAGCAGCTGGCCATTGCCAATGTGGGCGACTCCCGCGCCTACCTCTTCCAGCGGGGCGAGCTGATCCAGGTGACCGAGGACCACAGCCTGGTCGAGGAGCTCGTGCGGGAGGGCCAGCTCACGGCGGCGGAGGCCCAGATTCATCCGCAGCGGTCGATCATCACCCGGGCGCTGGGGATGGAGCCGGAGGTCGAGGTGGACTCCTGGACGCTCATCCCCTTCACCGGCGACCGCCTGGTCCTGTGCAGCGACGGCCTGACCAACGAGGTGACCACCGATCGGATCGCGTCGACCCTGCGCCAGCTGTCCGACCCCCAAGACGTCGCCCGGGACCTGGTCCGTCAGGCCCGGGCCCATGGCGGCAACGACAACATCACGGTGGTCGTGGTCGATGTAGTGGACGACGGGGGGCGCGCGAAGCGAGCCTCGGCCGCCCTCGCGTCCAACGGCACGACGACCTCGGCCGGTCGCGGAACCGGCCCGGCGTCCTCCTCGGGGATAGGCAGCGGCGTCCCCACCGCCGAGATATCGGACCGCCCGGCGACGGCGAAGGGATCGCAGCCCTCCGACGTCACCGGCTTCGTGCCCGCGCCGGGTACGTCCACCTCGACCGCCCTGGACAAG
>JALZEC010000381.1 GCA_030862235.1 Actinomycetota bacterium
TCGCTGGGGCGCCCTGGTCAGCCGTCAGGGCGCCCCGGCCAGCCACTACGACCGCGTCCTGGTCCGGGCCCACGGCGGCCGCCCGCCCCAGCTCGCCAAGCGGGTGGGGGCGGAGCCATGGCCGTCTTCTCGACGTTGGTCCTCGCCCTCCAGGCGGCGGGAAGGTTCGCCCAGCGGATCGTCGTCGGCATCGCCGACGCCGGGGCCCGGGCGTGGACGGCGACCGGCCGGACGATCCACTCCCTGAGCCAGCGACGAGTTGCTCGACACCGCTCCCGTCCTCGGCGGACGCACCGGGCTGCACCCGGCGCCGCCCATCCTGCCCGTCCTCGCCGGCCGCGGGCCGTCTCCGGCGCCCCCGTCCGTCACCGCCGACCGGCAGGTTCCCGACGGACGTCACGGCGGAGGCCAGGGCCGGAGTCCGGCGCCTTCCCCGACGACCGACCGGTTGCCCGCCCGCGGCTGGCCGTGCTCGGCGTCGCCCTGGCCATCGTCGTGGCGGGGGCGGCCTTCCTGTTCGGGCCCGTCCTCCATCTAGTCGCCCGCCCTCTCGCGTCGTCCCTGGCCAACAAGGGCCTGCCGCCGCTCGAGGAGCGGTCTGCCGTGTTCGCCGCGGACGGCAGTACCCTGGCCGTCCTCCACGACGGGATCAACCGGCGCGTCGTCTCGCTGGAGGAGGTCCCCGAGGTGATGCGCCACGCCGTGCTGGCCGCTGAGGACAAGGACTTCTGGGATCACGGGGGCTACGACCTGATGGCCATGGTCCGGGCCATGAAGGCGAACCTCCGGGCCGGGGAGGTCACCCAGGGCGGGTCCACGATCAGCCAGCAGGTGGCCAAGCAGAACTTCGTGGGCGGGGAGCAGAGCGTCGTCCGCAAGGCGAAAGAGGTGCTCTATGCCGTGGCCCTCGAGCAGCGGCTGACCAAAGAGGAGATGTTCGAGCGCTATCTCAACCAGGTGTACTTCGGGTCCCAGGCCTACGGCGTGGCCGCCGCCGCCGACGAGTTCTTCGGCATCGACATCAAAGACGTCTCGCTCGAGCAGGCCGCTCTGCTCGCGGGTGTGATCCGGGCGCCGGCGGCCCTCGACCCCCGCACGGATCCGGAGTCGGCCACCGCCCGTCGCAACCAGGTGTTGCGGGCCATGGCCAACGAGGGATTCATCTCCGGGGAGGCGGCGTCGGAGGCCAGCGCCCGCCCGATCGAGGTATTGCCCGCCCGGCCGGCCCAGGTCTCGGACCCGTTCGTCGTCGAGGCGGCGAAGCGGGAGTTCCTGGCTAACCCAACGTTCGGTGAGACCGTCGAGGAGCGGCAGCGGCTCCTGCTGGCCGGTGGCCTCCAGATCCAGACCACCGTCGATCCCAGCCTCCAGGAGGCGGCCAAGACCGCCCTCGGCTATGTCTCCGACGACCTGGGCTCGGCCCTCGTCGCCGTCGACCCCAGGTCCGGGGCCGTGCTCGCCGTCCACGACAGCGGCCTGGCCGGGGAGGGCCACTTCGACGTGGCCACCCAGGGCCAGCGGGGCCCCGGCAGCACCTTCAAGCCGTTGGCGGCGGCGGCGGCGCTGGAGGCGGGCATGCCCCAGAGCCAGTTCCTCGTCGGCGACGGTCCCATCGAGCTCACCTACAGGGGCGCGCCTGGGCCGTGGGGGGTCGAGAACTTCGGCGAAGCCGACCACGGCCCGGTGCTGCTGGCTGACGCCGTGATCAACAGCGTGAACACCGCCTTCGCCCAGATCGGGGTGGCGCTGGGACCGGACAAGATCGCCGATGTCGCGCGCCGCATGGGCATCGACGTGGACCGGGCCATGGGCCCGCCCGAGGCGCGCGGCCCGGCGGTGGCCCTCGGCGGACTGAGGCACGGCGTCTCCCCTCTGGAGATGGCCTCCGCCTACGCCACGTTCGCCTCGGGCGGGTCCCGCGTTCCGCCCTACGTGATCGCCCGAGTGGTGGGTCCCGACGGCCAGGAGCTGTACAAGGCCCAGCCCGCCCCCCAGCCGGTGCTGGACCCCGCGGTCAACGGGATCCTGGTCGAGATCCTCCAGGAGGCGGTGGCCGAGGGCACAGGCGTGCGCGCCTCGCTGCCGGGGTGGGTCCCGCTGGGCAAGACGGGGACGAGCGAAGAGGGAGCCGACGCCTGGTTCGTGGGGGCCGTGCCCGTCCTCTCGGCCGCAGTGTGGGTGGGGAACCCGACGAGCACCGAGCCCATCCCGGGCCTGACGGGAGGGCAGGTGGCGGCGCCCGTCTGGCGGGAGTTCATGCGGGCTGCCTTGCGGGGCACCGCCCCCGTGAACTTCCCGCCTCGAAAGGCCGACCGCCCGGTGATCCGACCGCTGGATCTCCCCACGGCCAGGCCGTGCACCACGGCGTGCACCAAGCCCGCCGTCGCGTGAGTGAGGGAGGTCGGTGTGCGCAGGAGGAGCGACGAGCTGTCACCGCCTCATTGGGCGAACCGGGGTGCTAGCACCCTTGCCCAGGCGCGGCGGGAAGCGGAGACTCTTCGTAGCGTGTACGGGCGGAAGATCAGTGAAGTCTCTTAGCGAACGGGCGTTGCTACTATCGCCCCAGCGGTTCTCGATCCTTGGCTGGGCTGGCGGCGCAGACGTCTTGATTTCGTCGCGCGCGCCTTTTGCTCCTATTTCTCTCACTCCCGGGCAGCCCGTTGTGGCTGCCCCGGATCAGGAAGGGAGGTGAGAAAGCATATGAAGGCAACGAAGTTCCGCACGCTCGTCCGCTTTGGCGTGGCGGCGCTGGGTGGACTGGTCACCGCTCTCGTCCTGCTCGTGGCAGGCGCCTCCGCGGCATCCGCTCAAGCGACGTCCGGCCGCTCGGGCAATTCCGGATCCACCGGTGCGGCCACCGCGATCGGCACCGCCGACAGCTCCGCTAGTTCGGGGGCAGGGGCGAACTCGACGGCAACGTCGGGTTCGACCGGCAGCGCCAGCAACACCGTGGTGGTCGTCGCCGCTGGTGGCAGCGGCGGCAGTGGTGGCGTGGCCGTCCCCGTCTCTGGAGGCGGCGGTGGCGCCAGCAACACCGCCGTGGGCACGACTGGCT
>JALZEC010000424.1 GCA_030862235.1 Actinomycetota bacterium
ATGCTCGCTGCTCCGGCGGCCTATGGCCGATGGTCCGCGGGCGGACGGTGCCCGGTGTCTACGTTGACGACGGTCGATGGCGTGCCGTCCCCGCCACCATGGCGGCCGGGCCCGTGCTCGCCGCCCAACCCCGTCAGTTTGCCGATCACGAGCAGCAGCACCAGAGCTAGGGCGATGATCAGCGACAGCTTCACCCACGTGGGCACGCCCGTGCCCGGTGCGCCCTCGGGCGGCACCCCGGTGCCGGTTGTCCTGTCGCCGGCGGTCGGATCAGTCATTGGGCCCCTGTCCTGCCTTCTACGGAAGGCTGTCGGCGCACACTGTCGTTCTATCGAGACACTCTGTCTCTTGTCAAACCACTGCGTGGCTAAAACCGTCACCACGTAATGTGGGGGACGGTGCCGAAGCTGTGGAACGAGACGATCGAGGCGCACCGCCGCGATGTGCGGGAAGCGGTTCTCGACACCGCCGCGGCGCTCGTGGCCGAGCATGGGCTCCTCTCGGTGACGATGTCACGGATTGCGGAGGACACGGGCATTGGACGGGCGACGCTATACAAGTACTTCCCCGACGTCGAAGCGATCCTCCTGGCCTGGCACGAGCGTCAGATCGCCCGGCACCTCGAGCGCCTTGGCGAGGTACGCGACCAGCCCGGGAGCCCTGCCGAGCGCCTTGAGGCGGTACTGGAGGCCTACGGACTCATCGCTCACGAGTCCCGCGGGCATCACGACACGGAGTTGGCTGCGCTCCTGCACCGAGACGAGCACGTCGCTCAGGCCGAGCAGAAGCTGCGCAGGCTGATCCGGGACCTTGTGGCTGAAGCCGCGAAGGCCGGCGCCGTACGCGATGACATCAGTGCGGACGAGCTGGCGAACTTCTGCCTGCACGCCCTGACCGCGGCCGGAGGGATGCCCTCCAAGGCCGCCGTCAGGCGCCTCGTCGCCGTCACGCTGGCTGGGATGCGGCCGCCCGGCTCAGGTGGCGTGGCTGCCCGCTGAGCACGATGAACTTTTCGTTCCGTTAATACGGAACGCCGGGGAGTCCGCAGATCAGGCCACCCTGTTCAGGACGATCTCGCCGCCGCGCGTTGGTGACGACGAACTCGCTCAACGACCGGCTCCTTCCCTGCTCCGATCAGCCCCGGACCTTCGACGCGGTGGCGGGGGCGTAGGTGTCGTGCCCGTCACGCTCCGACCGGGCTGGGGTCCGATCGGGAGACGTCGAAGCTGAACATCATCCCCGCCTGGTTGTGCTCTGCGATGTGGCAGTGTGCCATCCACCGTCCAGGGTTTGACACGTCGAGCAGGATGTCGACCGTCTGGCCGGAGAGGATGAGGACGGTGTCCTTCCACACGAGGTTGGCCTCGGGCTTGCCGTCACGTGAGAGGACGAGGAACCGGCCCGCGCCGTGAATGTGGAAGGGATGATGCATCGGGTGCTCCGACCCCTCCATCTCGTTGACCAGACGGATCTTGACGCGATCGCCCACCCTGAACGCCCAACGGATAGCCGTGTTCTCGTCTCCGGTCTGGCGGTCGATGAGCTTCCAGATCATGTTGCTCGCGTTGGTCTGCCGGTTGATCTCCGGCATGAGGTCCTCCCACTCGATGCCGTCCTCGGCGTGGTCGCCGTGGCCGCCTTCGTGGTGTCCCTCGGGGTGTCGCTCGGGGCCGTGCGCCGCGGCGGGCATGCCCGACGACGGGACGAGCTTCATCCCGCACTTCGGACACGTCGCCGGTTCGGCCGACGTCACCTCGGGATGCATGGGGCACGCGTACGAATCGGCCCGGGCCTCGTCGCCCCCGTACAGCAGGGGCATAAGGGAGGAGAGCGCCAGCACCTTGTCCGGCGCTCGCTCGAGGTCGTACGCCAGCGACTGGCGCACGGCAGTGAGCTCGGGGTCGGTGCGCAGCTGGTCGAAGCGACGGGCGGCGGCGCCCGCCGCTGTCCCTGCGTCGACGACGCTGAAGCGCCCGAGCTCGTAGGTCTTCTCGGGGGTGCGGTGCTGCAGCGACACCTCGCCGGGGGCATCAAAGAGCACGTCCACGACCGCCCGCTCGGAGGGAGCCAGGAGCACGTCCTCGACGAAGGTCTCGTGCTCGTACCGGCCGCCGTCGCCGCCGACAAGTTTCATGCGGACGCCCGGCAGGCGCACGCTGAACGTGCGGGTGTTGGCCGTGTTGACCAGGCAGAGACGGACCACTTCGCCGGCGGCCACCGCAGTCGAGAACGAGGTCTCCCCGTTCGTCAGCATGACGTTGCCGAACCGTCCCATGCCTGTGAAGCTCAGGTCGGCGCGCGAGAAGGGGGCGATGCGGCCGTCCTCGACCAGGATGTCGTCGAGGGTGATGCTCAGCTGACGGTCGGCGAGGGGCCAGTAGGCGGGGTCAGTGGGCTCGACGACGATGGTGCCGTAGAGGCCCATCTCGAGGCCGTAGTCCTCCCGCACGTGGGGGTGGTACCAGTAGAACCCGGCGTCGGGGAACTGCACCTTGTAGCTGAAGGTCTGGCCCACCGCGATGGGGAGCTGGGTCTCGTGGGGCACGCCGTCATAGCGGTTTTCCAGCCGCAGTCCATGCCAGTGGACGGTCGCTTCGGTGTCACCGTCGTTGGTCACGTCAACGACGATCTCCGATCCCTGGTCGACGTGCAGGACGGGCCCGGGGATGGACCCGTTGTAGGCCAGCATGCGCACGCCGTCGTCGCCGATCCGCTTGGCGACCGGCCCGATGCGGAGGCCGAAGTGCTCGCCGTGTCGAAGGCGGACCGCCTCGGGAGGGGACGCCAGCGGCAACCCTGCCACGTCCCGGGAGAAGTGATCGTCGGAATTGCTCACCAATCCAGTGAGATCACTCATAGGGCTGCCCTCCTCGCCGTGGCTCTGCCTTTCCGACCCTACCGCCGGTTCGAATCGCCTCCGTTCGCCGGCGATACCTGCGCTCGCGTCATGTCCGCGCTTCGCTGGCTAGGCATGGCCGGCTGAGCGCATCCCCGGATCCAGGACGTCACGGAGCCCGTCCCCCAAGAGGTTCATGCCGAAGACGACCACGCCGATCGCCAGGCCCGGCGCGAGCATCAGGTGGGGAAAGGCGGGGAAGTACGGCCGAGCTTCGTTGAGCATGGCCGCCCACTCGGGGGTCGGTGCTTGCACGCCGAGCCCGAGGAAGTTCAGCCCGGCGATGGCGAGGATGAGGCGCCCCAGCCGGACCGCCAGAAGGACGATCATCGACGGGGCCACGTTGGGAAGGATGTGGCGGAGGATCAACCGTCCGTTCCCGGCGCCGGCCGCCCGGGCCGCCTCGATGAACTGCTGCTCCCGGAGCTGGAGGACGAGGCTGCGCACGACGCGGGCGTACTGCGCCCACCACAGGGCCACGATCCCGAGCAGCACGGCCATGAGGCCGGGCTGGAAGAGTCCAGCGATGGCGAAGGCCAAGACGAGCCCGGGCACAGCCAGGACGAGGTCGACGAGCCGCATGAGCACCGAGTCGAGCCAACTGCCGAAGAAGCCGGCGACGGTGCCCACGAGGACGCCGATGGTCAGCACGAGGATCCCGGCCAGCGCGGCTCCCCCCAGCGACTGGCGCCCGCCGTAGAGGATGCGGCTGAGGACGTCACGGCCAAGCCAGTCGGTGCCCAGCAGGTGACTCCACGAGGGCAAGGCGAGGCGATCCCCGGAGATGTCCAGCGGGTCGTGCGGGGCGAGCACGGGCGCCAACAACGCAGTGGCCGCCGCGACCAGGACGATCGCTCCACCGGCGCACGCGTTTCCGTCGTGCAGGACGCGTCGCAGAACGGGCCAGCGACGGTGGGGCACCAGGTCGTCCAGGCCCTCCAAGCGCTCGACCACTTCGACCTCGCGGGTGCCCGCCGCGCTGCCGGTCATGTCGTGTCCCTCGTAAGGCGCACGCGTGGGTCCAGGGAGGCGTACACGAGATCGGTCAGGAAGTTCACGACCACACAGGCGGCGGCCGTGACGAGGACGAAGCCCTGGATCACCGGGTAGTCCTTGGCGTTGATGGCCTCGACGGCGAGCGTCCCGAGGCCGGGCCAGTTGAAGATCCACTCGACGACGAACGCGCCGCCGAGCAGCCCCGCCAGCGAGAGCCCGATCACGGTGACCACCGGGAGTGCGGCATTGCGGAGGGCGTGGTCGAACAGGAGGCGCATGGTCGGCACTCCTTTGGCCTTCCCGGTCTGCACGTAGGGTGCGGCGAGGACGTCGAGGACGGCGGCGCGCGTGAATCGGGTGAGGGTGCCGGCGGAGCCGAGGGCCAGCGTGAGGGCGGGCAAGGCCAGACTGGCTGCCGAACCGAACCCGAAGACCGGGAATACGTTGATGCGCACGGCAAGGTAGAGGATCAGCACGTAGGCGACGAGGAAGCTCGGCAACGACGCGCCGACGAGGGCACCCACCCGGCAGAAGTGGTCGACGACGGTGTTCCGCCGATAGGCGGCGAGCACTCCGAGCGGGATGGCGATGCCCACCGACACGACGAGGGCGGCGCCCGCCAGCAGGGCTGTGCGAGGCAGGCGCTCGCGCACTGCGGCCGTCACCCGCTGTCCCGTGGACCAGGACTCGCCGAGGTCACCCTGCACGGCGCGACCGAGCCAGCGGAGGTACTGGACGGGAAGAGCCCCGTCCAGTCCCATTTCCTTCCGGAGCGCCGCCAGCTCCTGCGGAGTGGGCGATTGTGCGGGCCGGGTCCGCTGGAACACGATCACCGCAGGGTCACCAGGTGCGAGCACGCCGAGGGCGAAGGTCACAGCCGAGACGGCGAGCAAAACGGCCAGCAGCCAGGCGAAACGGGCGGCGACATATCGAGCCACGCGTGCAGACCGCCGCTTACAACCCGATGGGAACGATCAGGCTTACCGGCTCAGGTACACGTTGGTCCACCGCACGAACGACAGCGCCGGGTTGACTGGCTCGAATCCCGCCACGTTTCTTCGGAGGCCGTGCACACGGGAGATGGCGGCCAGAGGGATGACGACGGCCCGGTCGATCAGGTAGTCCATGGCCGTGGCGGAGGAATCCCGAGCCCGGTCCGGGCTGTTCGTCTCGAGCGCTTGCTTGACGTGCCCGTCGAAGGTTGGTCCTGCTGCCTGCCAGGGGCCCGCCCGGTACGGCAGGTTCGGTGGCTGGATGCTGCTGTCGGGGTAGGGGCAGGGCTGGCCGTCGACCTGGCCGTCGGTGGTGTCGACCGCCCAGCAGGCCACGAAGTTCTGTGTGGCGTTGGACCACCACTGGCGCATGAGAAGGAAGGCCGGGTTGGCATCGTTCTGGTTCGGCACCGCGCTGTCGAGATCCCAAGCCCCGCTGTCCTTCCTCGGCGTGAAGCGGTTCGCGCCGTCGTCCCCGATGGTGATGCCGATGCCCACGTCGAGGGCGCGGCGCTGCAGGTCCTCCAGCAGGGGGACGTCATCGCTCGCCCGGTTGCTCAACAGGTACAGCTGCAGCCGCTCGCCCGCCTTCTGGCGGACCTCACCGCTCCTGCATCCGGTGCGGGCACGGGGCGCACCGCCCCCACAGGTCCAGCCCTCGTCGTCGAGCAAGTCCCTGGCCTGGGTCAGGGCGTAGGTGTAGCCGCTCACCGACGAGTACGAGGGACCCAGCACCGAGGGCGGGCCGACGTGGTTGACCACCGTGGCCATGTTTGCCTCCCAGTTGCCCCTGACGAATTCCTCCCGGTTGATACTGAGGGCCAGCGCGCGCCGGACGTTCTCACTCTTGAGCTTGTCGTAGGGCGGCAGCCCGTTGACGTTCATGTAGATGTCGAACGTGTAGGTCGGCGGGGCGCTCACGACCCGGATTTCCCCGTTTGCTCGGAGGGCGGCGACATGTTGGCGCCCGACGTCGAGCATGGCCCCGATCGAGCCGGTCTCCAGCGCGAGGCGGCGGGTCGTGTCGTCCGGGATGAACTTGAAGGTGATCCTGCTGAGCCTCGGCTTCGTCCCCCAGTACGCATCGTTGCGCACAACGACGATGTTGTCGTTGGCCGTGTAGCTCTCGAACTTGAAGGGTCCGGTCCCGTCGACCGCGCCCTCGGGGTCCGTCCCGTACACCTCGGGGCGGGTCCCGTCCCGGTAGATGCCGTAGAACTGGTGGACGAAAGACTCTGGGAGGCGGAGGTTGGTGCTCGGAGGTTCACCGGTCAGGATCCGCGGCGTGATATCGACGGTCAGCGGGTCGACCACGACCACCGAGGACGCGCCGGTGACCGACATGGTCAAGCTGGTGTCGAGGTTCTGCGCCCTCGCTCGGTCGAACGACCACTTGACGTCGTTGGCCGTGAAGTCGGCCCCGCTGTGGAACTTCACTCCTGGCCGCAGGTAGAAGCGCCACGTGGGCCGGCCCGGGTAGTCCGGATTCGTGCCTCCGGGGATGATCTCCCATCGGGTAGCCAGCCCCGGCTGGACGGAGTAGTCCTCACCGAGCCGGGTCAGCGTCTCATTGACGCCGGTGTCGAGGGAGAAGCGGGCGAACGTCCTCCTTCCCGGCGCCGTTGTCCACGGGTCGGCTGCGAACCCGACCGTGAGCTGCTGCTGGTCGGCCGGCAGCGGCTCCGGCCCGATCGTGTACGACTTCCTGTCCAGCGAGACAGAGATCTCGTGGGCAGCGGACTCCTGGGGAAGCAGCCCGGCGCTGACGAGCTCCCGTTCATCGGCGTAGGTGCCGAACCGGTCGCGGTGGGTCCTCAGTGCGTCCTCGAGCCTCGCCGCCTCGCCTGTGGGCGCCGCCGACTCGTCCTCGTCGTCCGACTCGGTGCAGGCCGCGGCGACCAGGCTGATGACGGCGACGAACAGGCACATGCCCTTCACAGTGCGCTGCCGGCCATGCTTCGTCCGCGCCTCGTACAAGTGCCCGATCATGCGCGTTCCCC
>JALZEC010000292.1 GCA_030862235.1 Actinomycetota bacterium
CGGGCGGCGGCGGGACGGTGGAGCTGGTGCTGGGGGGCGGGGCTGCGGTCCGTACGGTCGTCGTGGTCAGCGAGGTGGTGGGGACAGGCGGCGCCGAGGAGTTGCCGACCGGCGGGAGCGTCGTGGTCGTCGTGGGACTGGTGGGCACCGGAGGGACGGAAGGCCGTTCGGTCACGGCAGAGGTGGCGAAAGTGGTGGGCGGCGCGGGCGGCGGGTCCGAGAGCAGGGCAGCCGGGTCGGAAACGCTCTTCACCACGCTCGGTCCATCGCTCGTCGAGAGCACCTCGGTCCCGCCCGCGGCCGAATCGGAGTCAGAGTGTCGTGCGACGGCAGTGGCGACCCCACCGCTCAGCAGGGTGACCATCAAGACGCAGAGCGCGACGAGAAGCCGCCGGGATGGAGTTCGCATGAAAGAAGCATCGACCCCCGCCCCCGCCACCTTGAGCCGTCCCTTTCCCGAGAGTCGCCTCCGGAGCCTGGCGAACGGCTACTAACGCTGCCCGCCGGCCGCTGCTGGAGCCCGCCTGAGACGGCGACTAACAGGCGCGAGCGCGTGCCGGGAGGCTCGAAGAGATCAGAGGGGCATGCCATTCACGCAGTGGCGATGACCAGGAGCTGTTTGCCGAGGAGGCGCCAGGCGAGAGGGGCGCGCAGGTAGTAGCCGGTGAGGGTGGGAGAGGGCGGCAGGATCCCCCGGAACGAGTAGGGCAGCACCCGGGGGAGGATCTCCCGTACGTCGAAGCCGGCGGCGTGGAGGTGCTCCGCCACCGACACGTGGGTGAGCGGGACCACGTGGTCGGCGCAGTCGAAGTACTCCTTGGGGCAGTAGCGGAAGTTGGGGCCGAGGATGGCGATGCGCCCGCCGGGAGCCATCGTCCGGTGGAGCCGCCGCAGGAAATAGGCGATGTGGTCCTGGCTGGGCAGGTGTTCGAGGAAGTTGCTCACGAACACCCCGTCGAAGTGCCCGTCGGGGAGGTCCACCTTGGTGGCGTCGCCGATCACGAGCTTGATCGACGGATCCCGGTCGAATCCATGGTCTACGAAGTCGACCGCCCAGCGTTCCGTGGCGGGGATGGCGTTGAGGAACTCGAACCGTCCGGCCGCCGGGTCGAGCACCGTGGAGGGCTTGCCCATGCGCTCGTAGAACCAGGGGCCGAGCACGTTCCACACCCGCTGCCGGGCGCCCTGGTCGATGCCCCGGAACCGGTACTCGTACATCCGCTTGTGGTCGAGAGCGTTCTCGAGCCTGAGGTCGTCGGCCACGGGGCGGTCATGGTACCGGGGCGGTGGGAGGGTCACGGGCGGGGCTACCGGCTGCGGCTACTATCCGGCCCGGCGATGTACCAGAACAAGACCCTTTCCGTGGTGTTCCCCGCGTACAACGAGCGGCAGGGCATCGAGCAGGCGGTCAAGAACTTCAAGTCGCTGGACGTGGTCGACGAGGTCCTGGTCGTCGACAACAACTCCACGGACGGCACCGGCGACCTGGCCCGAAAGGCGGGCGCCCGGGTCGTGCACGAGACCAAGCAGGGGTACGGCTACGCCCTCCGGCGCGGGATGGCCGAGGCCTCGGGTGATCTGATCGTCCTGGCCGAACCCGACGGGACGTTCGTGGCCGACGATGTCCACAAGCTCCTGGCCTACTCCAGCGAGGTCGACCTGGTGCTCGGCACCCGCACCACACGCGAGCTGATCTGGGACGACGCCAACATGACCCCCTTCCTCCGGTGGGGCAACTGGGCGGTGGCCAAGATGCTCCAGGTCCTGTTCAACACACCCTCGTTGAGCGACTGCGGGTGCACGCTGCGCCTGATCCACCGCTCCGCCCTCGAGCGGTTCCGGGAGGGCCTCACCGTCGGGTCGTCCCACTTCCTGCCCGAGATGGTCATCCAGGCGCGCCTGGCCGGGCTCCGCATCCTCGAGGTCCCGGTCAACTACCACCCCCGCGTCGGCACATCCAAGATCACTGGCAGCCGCAAGACCACCCTCCGCGTCGGGACGAACATGATTCGTCTCATCCTCCGCTACCGCTTCCGGGGCGCGCCGGCGTAACTCGCCCGCCGGTTCAGGAGACGCCAGCGGGCGCTCGCGCCGGCTCGTGCGCCAACAGCCGTCGGTAGAACGCCACCGCGCCCTGGACCATCCGTTCCTGGGAGAAGCGCTGCTCGTACAGCTCGCGGGCTCGTTTCCCCATGCGCCGGCGCATCTCTGGGTCGCCGGCGAGCTCCTCGATCGCGGCGGCCAGCGCCGGGGCGTCGTCGGGCGGAACCAGGCGGCCGCTGGCTCCGTCCTCGACGATGTACTGCATGCCGCCGGCGTTCACCGCGATGACCGGCTTCGAGAACATCATCGCCTCGAGCAAGGTCAGCCCGAAGGACTCGAACCGCGACGGGCAGACCAACACGTCGCACTCCGCGTACAGCCGGTGCAGCTCCTCGTCGTCGATCCTGCCGGTGAACCGCACTCGGCTCGCCACCTCCGGAGGCGCGGTGGCCGTGAACCGCTCCACTTGGGTGCGATCCTCCCCCGGCACCTGGGCATCCTCCCCGACGATGGTGAAGGTCACGCCCGGGAGTTTGGCCACCACTCGGGGGACGGCGGCAAGCAGCACGTCAATGCCCTTCCGGGGCTCGAGCCGACCCACGAACAGCACCTGCACCCCGACCTCGTCAGTCGGGTCCGGTT
>JALZEC010000437.1 GCA_030862235.1 Actinomycetota bacterium
TGCACGTCGCCGGCCCACTCGGAGACGAGGGGCAGCAGTGCGCCCACTGCGGAGTGGAGCTGCACCCTGAGGAGGTCGGCCGCTGGAACGAGGGGTTCCGAGTGGTCGAGTACCAGGCCGAGGACCCGCGTGAGCGGCGACGCCTTCAGCTTCTTCCTGATGAGCCGGTCCCTGACGGCGCGGTGATCTGCAATGGGCACGCGCCATGAGCGACCGCGCCCAGACCCCCAGCGACGAGAGTGCTTCCGACCCCATCCGGCAGCTTCGGGAGCTTCCGGACCGGTACCGGCACGCGCTCCGGACCCAGGGTGGGCAAGGGCCGGCCTCGGGCGGCGGAGAGGTTCCCCCGGAAGCGGTGGAGGAAGCGGCCCAGGCCCGGGACGTCCTGGATTCGACCGCCCGGCGAGTCGAGCGCCTGCTGGAGGACAGTAGGCCCCTCGGGGACCCGGCCGGCAGCCCCCCTCCCAAGCGTGGTCACTACGGCCTCGACCCCGACGTCGTGCTCGACGTACTCGACGCCAATGCGGAACGCCTGGCCCGACTTGCCGAAACCCTGCCAGAGGAAACGGCCGACCGCGGGCCGGGTGTCCGGGAAGGCTTGCAGTCCATCACCGGCGAGCTGGTCAACGACGCGGTGACCGAGAGCGAACGCCGGCTGCGTGACCTCCAGCAGGCGGTGGACGACGACCTGCCCTGATCGGCGACCCCCACCAAGCCCAAGAGAAACCGGGCCTGGTCTCTGTGGCCCCGGCTATACGGTGGCCGTGGTGCTCGAAGTCACGGTCGTGGACGCGTTCACTGCCCAACCGTTCAGGGGCAATCCCGCCGCGGTGGTGATGCTGGAAGCATTCGTCGACGCCGGACGGATGCAGGCGGTGGCCCGGGAGATGAACCTCTCGGAGACGGCCTTCGTGGTACGGCGGCCGGACGGGGACCACGATCTCCGGTGGTTCACGCCCACCCTCGAGTCGGACCTGTGCGGCCACGCCACCCTGGCTGCCGCTCACGTGCTCGGCGGTACGGCGCGGTTCCACACCCGCAGTGGTCCGCTCGCCTGCATCCGGGCCGATGACGGTTGGATCGAGATGGACTTCCCGGCGGACGTGCCGTGCGAGGCGGCACCTCCACCAGGCCTGCACCTCCCGGCCCTGCGCTGGTACGGCGTCGGGCGATGGGACGCCCTGGCCGAACTGGGGGGCGCAGATCGGGTACGCGAGCTCCAACCGGACCTGGGCGCCATTGCCGCGGTCGGGACGCGCTGTGTCATCGTCACCGCCGAGGGGGACAGTCCCGGGACCGACTTCGTCAGCCGCGTCTTTGCCCCCAACTGCGGCATCCCGGAGGACCCGGTCACCG
Source organism: Actinomycetota bacterium (assembly GCA_030862235.1). Lineage (GTDB taxonomy): Bacteria > Actinomycetota > Acidimicrobiia > Acidimicrobiales > AC-14 > JALZEC01. Next base: position 1,357 of record JALZEC010000437.1, read on the forward strand.
GCTCGGCCCACTGCACGCTCGCCGTCTACTGGGCCCGGCGCTTGGGCAGGGACACTCTGGTCGGCGAGCAGGTATCCGCTCGAGGCGGCACGGTGAGGGTGCGACCGCGAGGGGACCGAGTGACGATCGCCGGGCAGGCGGTGACGGTGGCCAAGACCCAGCTCCTTGCCTGGCCGTAGTCACCCGGCCTGACCCGTTCTCACGTGTCGCCCGTTTTCCAGCGAGAACCTTCGACGACCAGTGCCCGGGCGGCGGCCTTGGGGTACGGGGCGGTCGCGGCCGCGGCCGGGCTGTGGGCGGTGGCGGCAGTCGTCGCTCGCAGGTTGTTCGACGACGGGGTGGGCGCGGTGGAGCTGACCGAGTCCCGAGCCATGCTCGCCGCGGTCGGGTTCGCCTTGTTCCCCGCCTCCTGGCACCGACCGGCGGCCGCGGGACGGCGGCTGGTGGTGGCCCTGGGCGTGGCTCTGGCCCTGGTGAACTCCACCTACTACATCGCCGTTTCCCGGATCCCGGTGGCGGTCGCCCTCGTGATCCAGTACACCGCCCCTGCCCTCATCGTGGGCTGGACCAGCCTCCGGTCCCGGCGGCCACCATCACGCGAGGTCGCCTCGGCGCTGGTCGCAGCGCTCATCGGGGTTGTGCTGGTCGTCGATCTTCCCGGGAGCATCGCCGGGCGCGTGGATGGGATCGGCGTGGCGCTCGCCGTTGCGTCCGCCTTCTTCTTCGCGTCGTACACCGTGCTCGCCGAGCGGACGGGCGCGGTGTACGGATCCTCCGGCGCCATGTTCCGGGGCTTCCTCGTGGCTGCCCTCCTCTGGACGATCTACCAGGCCCCTCGAGGCGTCCCGAGCGAGCTGTTCGAGCCCGCCAACGTGCCGGAGGTGCTCTACGTCGGCCTCGCCGGAACGCTGCTGCCGTTTCTGCTCTTCGCGTGGGGTCTCCGGCGCGTACCCGCCGAGCGGGCGTCGATCGTGGCCACGCTCGAGCCGGTGATCGCGGCGTTGGTGGCTTGGGCGTGGCTTGGCCAGGACCTCGCTCCCGTCCAGATCGGCGGGGGGCTGCTGGTCGTGGTTGCCGCGGTGTCGCTCCAGCTTCGTCGCCGCCGGCCCATCCTGGCCCCGGAATGAGCACTGCGGCGTCTCACCGCAACCCGTGGAACGGGAAGATCCTCTCCTTGACCGCCTTGATCGCCTTTTCCACGGGGGCCCGGTCGATGCCTCGTATGTTCAACGGCGCCTCGGACAGCAGGGTCGGCACCTCGCCCTCGGCCTCGCGCTTGGCGGCCTCGATCCACGATTCGGGGAGTTCGTCAGGCGGGGAGGCCTCTGCCATCTCGGCGAAGTAGATGGTCCAGGCTCTGGGCACGACGCGCGCCCACTGGTAGCCGCCGCCTCCGGTCGCCAGCCACTTCCCACCCGCCGCCCGGTGGGCGAGGTCGTGCAGGATCGTCGCCGTCTCCCGGTAGGCGTTCGTCGTCAGCGACAGGCTGGCCAGCGGATCGGTGTGGTGGGAGTCACAACCCAGCTGGGTAACCAGGATTTCGGGGCGGAAGGACTCGACGAGCGGCGGGACGACTTCCCGGAAGGCCTGCAACCACCCCTCGTCACCGGTGAAGGGGGGCAGCGGCACGTTCACCTTGGTCCCTTCGGCGTCGTCCGCGCCGAGCTCGTCCACGAACCCGGTACCGGGGAACAATGTCCGGCCGTCCTGGTGGAGCGAGATGGTCAGGACCCGAGGATCCCCATAGAAGATCGTTTGGGGCCCGTCTCCGTGGTGCACGTCCACATCGACGTACGCCACCCGCTCGACGCCTTGCGTCAGGAGCCAGGCGATGGCGATGGCTGGATCGTCGTACACGCAGAACCCGCTGGCCCGGCTGGGCAGGGCGTGGTGCAGGCCGCCCGCCGGGTTGAAGGCGTGCTGGGCGCGCCCGGAGAGCACGGCCTCGGCGGCCACGAGCGACGCGCCGGCGACTCGGGCCGACGCCTCGTGCATGGCCCGGAAAATCGGGTTGTCGCCCGGCCCGAAGCCGAACTGCCACCACGGCCCGTTCTCCCCGTGACCCGCCCGCCGGACGGCGTCGATGTACTCGTCGGTGTGCACGAGAAGGAGCTCCTCGTGGGTCGCGTCACGCGCCGGCCGCTCGACCACCCGCTGTCCATCGATGATTCCGTAGTCGTGGATCAACTGGCGGGTGAGGATCACCCGGGCCGGCCGCAGGGGATGGCGTGGACCGTGGTCGTACCAAGGGGCGTCGTCCCCGTACCAGACCAGTTCGACGTGTTCGCTCATGAATATGGCTTACCGGAAATTGAGCCTCTCCATCACCCCACCCGGAGGAGGGGCGGGGGGCCCGCGGGAGCCAGCCGGTGAAGCACCGCGCCGGTTCTGGGCCGGGGGAAGGCGAGCGCGGGATGTGCCCGACGCCCGGTCAGTCCACGGGAAGCCGCGCCAGCAGCTCCGTCTTCTTCTCCTCGAACTCCTCGTAGCTCAGGGTTCCAGCCTCGAACTGCTTGTGGATGGACTCGATCAGCTCCAGCAGCCGGGGTGCGGAGAGCTGCTCGTCCGGGGCGAGGGTGAGTGTGTCCGCCGCCGCCGTCTCCGGGGTGGCGCCCGAGTCCCGATCCTGGCGCCGCTCGCGCTTGGCCGCCGCCTTGGCCTTCTTCGCTCGCTCCCGTTGAAGCTTGTTGAAGGTCGTTCGTTGACCAGCCATCTCAATCTCCTTGCCCATGGGCCCGACCACGGTGGGCGGACCCGGAAGGCGCACTGATGCGCCGACTGCGATCTCTTCGAGACGAAAGAGCCGCCGACGAGTGCCGGCGGCTCGAACGAGGAACGTCGGGCCTTAGATCGGCCGTACGTTCTGGGCTTCTTCGCCCTTCCGGCCAGGAGCCACGTCGAACTCGACGCGCTGGCCTTCCTCCAGGGACCGGTAGCCCCTGCCCTCGATGTTCGAGTAGTGGACGAAGACGTCGTCGCCCTGCTCGCGAGATATAAAGCCGAAGCCCTTCTCGTTGTTGAAGAACTTCACGGTTCCAGTTGCCAACGCTTTCTCTTCTCTACTTGTTGTGGTTGCTGCGCGAGCAAGCCGGACGACTCGGTCGCGACCCCTCACTCTACTCCAGGAGGCCGGCAATCCCCTCACATCCCGGCAGCGCCGGTCTGCGGGCGTCGTCCTGGCGTTTGCGGTGTGCCACCGCGTGAGCAGGATGAGAGTGTCGGAAAGGAGCGAGCCGTGAGCGCAGCCGAGTCGTCCTGGTACTGGTGTCTCGAGCACGAACGGGTGGAAGGGGCGGGGGAGGCATGCCCCCCCGACCGCTGCATGGGCCCGTACAAGAGCCGGGACGAGGCCGCCAACTGGCGGGCCAAGGTCGAGGAGCGCAACGAGGCCTGGGACCAGGAAGACCGTCGCTGGGAGGGCGAGGACTAGGACGCTCGGGTCGGGTGGCGCTCCAATGGGAGCTGGCCCTCACGCAATGTGACGGGCTGGACGCTGGGGGGCGTCATATGGCACCGTGTGCGGCCGGTTCACCAGGGGGAAGGATCGGACCATGCGCAAACTCGCGGTACTGACCCCCCTCGCGCTGCTCGGCGGGCTGTTTGCGATGGGGACGGCGCAGGCGGCGCCGCCGGCAGACGGTGACAGGATCGCGCTGATCGTCGGGGTCGACCACCACCAGGGCGCCACCCGGTCGAATATGGGCGCGGTGGGCGACGCAGAGGACGTTCGCGACCTGCTCGTTCGCAGAGGTTGGCGTTCTGAGAACGTCCGCATGCTCACCGACGGGGCGGCGACGGCGGGAGCCATCCGAGACGGGCTGTCATGGCTCGCCAGCCAGAGCAACGACAACTCGTTCGCCGTGTTCCACTACTCCGGGCACGTGAAGCAGACGGGGTCGACCGAATACCTGTGGCCGCACGACAACCAGTTCATCTCCGACACGGACGTCGTCAACACCCTGCGGGGAGTGAAGGGCTACCTCTGGGCTGACTTCTCGGGGTGTGAGGCGGCGGGATTCGACGAGGGCCTGTCGGGGCCGAAGAGCCTGGTCACCGCGGCATCGCAGTCCTGGGAGAAGGGCTACGAGCTCCCCGCCGAGCTGCGGAACTCGGTGTTCACCAACCTCTTGGTCGACAAGGCGCTCATGAAGAAGCAGGGGGATGCCAACGGGGACGGCAAAGTCTCCATCCAGGAGGCCTTCCGGCACGCTGAGGCTCTCGCCCCGCTCATCACATCGGACCAGTCCTTCGGGCCGCAGCACCCGTACATGGCGGGCGGAGACGGCGACGACTGGTTCGTGGATCGGGCGGCGACGCCGTACAGCGGGCGGGCGGCCAAGCGCTCCTGCTTCCTCATCTTCTGCTGAGCGGGGGGAACGAGAGGGGCTTCTCCGTTCCCCCGCGAGTCGCGGCATAGGCTCACCCACCATGTCCAGCGAGGTGGGACAGTCCCTGCTGGCCGGTGACACCACGCTCGAACCGTCGACGACATCGGCACCGGCGACTCGCCACCCGCCTTGGTCCGGCGATGGCCACTCCGGCTGGGGCCTGGCCGTCGTTCTCTTTCTCGGGATCACCGCCGTGCTGTGGGTCGTCGCCGGGCTCTCGCTGTCGCACCTGCCCTACACCGGGACCGACGTGCGCCGCCACCCCATCCCCGGCGCCCGCTGGTTGGAGGCGTGGGTTCACTTCGACGGCTTCTGGTACGCCGACATCGCCGAGCGCGGCTACTGGTCGTTCGTCCCAACCGAGCAGGGGCCGTTCGCCTTCTTCCCGACCTACCCGCTCCTCATGAGGATGGGACGGGCCCTGGTCGGCAGCACGTACGTGGCCGGAATCCTCGTCACGGTCGCGGCGGGCGCGGCGTCGGCGGGGCTCTTCTTCGTCTGGCTGAGGGATCGAGTGAGCCCGCCGGCAGCGTGGACGGCGCTGCTGCTCTTCCTGCTCTATCCCTTCGCCTACTACCTGTACGGGGCGGTGTACGCCGACGCCGTCTTCATCGCCTCCGTGCTGGGCTCGTTCGTCCTGTTGGAGCGGGACCACCCCGTGCTGGCCGGTCTGGTCGGGGCAGCCGCCACTGCCGCCCGGCCGGTAGGGGTCGTGCTGGTCATCGCCCTCGTGATCCGGGTCATCGAACGGCGGGGAGGCTGGCACAAGGTTGCCTGGCGCGACGCCGGGGTCCTCCTGGCCACGGCCGGGATCGGCGCGTTCTGCTTCTACGGATGGAAGCGGTACGGCGCTCCCCTGGCTTTCGTCGACGCCCAGAACGGGTGGAACCAAGACCCCGGGCTCCGCACCTGGTTCAAGGTCCAGTTCTGGCACGATGTCCAGGACCTGCGCAGCCCCCTCGCCTGGCTGGTATTTGTATCCCACCCCGTGCTGACCCTCGCCGGGCTCGCCCTGGTGCCGCTCGTCGTCCGGCGTTTCGGGTGGGGCTACGCGGCCTACGCCTTCCTCGTGCTCGCCCTGTCCGCCCTCTCCACCAAGAACTTCTTCGGCATGAGCCGTTACGTCCTGTCCGCCTTTCCTTGCTTCGCCGCGGCCGGCCTGCTTCTGGCCGAGCGAGTCAGGCTGCGGGCGGCGGTGCTGGCCGCGAGCGGAGCTGCGCTGGTGGCGGCCTCGTCCTTCTTCGCTCGAGGCCACTACCTGTCGTGAGCCCGCTCCTCATCGTGAACGCCGACGATTACGGGCTGACGCAGGGCATCTCCGAGGGCATCCTGCGGGGGCACCGAGAGGGGATCGTCACCAGCACGTCGGTCCTGGCCATCGGACCCGCCTACCCGAAGGTGGCCCATCTGCTGGCCGACCACCCGGCCCTCGGCGTGGGCGTCCATCTGGCGGTCGTCGGGGAGGACCCGCCGCTCCTGTCCGGAGCCGAGGTCCCGACCCTCTTCGACCGACGGGGCCGTCTGTACGAGACTTTCGGCCCCTTCCTGCTCCGCTGCGCCGCCGGGCGGGTGGACCCCGAAGACGTGCGGCGGGAGTTCACGGCCCAGCTTGTGCACGTGCAGGAGCTGGGGCTTCCCATCACCCACCTCGACGCCCACCAGCACCTTCACCTCTGGCCCTCCATCTGCAACGTGGTGCTCGAGCTGGCTCGCCAGTTCGGGATCCCCGCAGTGCGGGTGCCGCGCCTGCGGGCCTTCACGGTGACCGGAGCCGGGGTGACCGTGCTCGGGCGGCTCCTCGCCCGCCGTGCCGCTCGAGCTGGCCTTCGCTTTCCGACCGACGCCGTGGGGATCGAGTGCGCGGGCCAGCTCACCCCCGAGGTGCTCCAGCGGGTGCTGGGTCGCCTGGCCGGGCGCGGAGCCGACACCGTGGAGCTCACCGTCCACCCTGGTGAGGACGACGACCCGGACCGGGCCCGCTACGTCTGGGGCTACCAGTGGGACCAAGAGCTGGAGACCCTCATCGGAGCACCGGCGCGGGAGGTCGTGACCAGCTACGGGTTCACCCTCGGCACCTACGCCGACCTGCCGGTTCCGGCGGCCTCTGGCGAGTGACCGAGGAGGCGCTCACTCTCTACAGCAGGGCTCCTCTTCCGGTCCGGGCTCATGTCCGGGGCCGGTGGCTGAGTTGCCCGTTCCGGCAGGTGGCGGCGGCCGTGCCTCCCCGGGGACGCGTGCTGGAGGTGGGCTGTGGCTACGGGCTCTTTTCCTGTTACCTGGCGCTCGCCTCCAAGGACCGTGACGTGTTGGGGATCGACGTGGACCTGCCCAAGGTCGTCCACGCCCGCTTCGCCGCTGAGCAGGCGCGGGCCCGAGGGGCGAGCTGCGACTTCCACCTCATGCCTCCGGGCGAGCTGCCCGAGGACCCCTGGGACGCCATCGTCATCGTCGATGTGCTGTACCTGCTCGAACCGGACGCCCAGGCTGGCCTGCTTCACTCGTGTGCCGAGCAGCTCGCTCCCGGCGGCGTCCTCGTCGTGAAGGAGATGGGGACGGCGCCGGCGTGGAAGGCTCGCTGGAACGCCGTGCAGGAGTTCTTGGCGGTGAAGGCGTTGCGCATCACGGCGGGGGAGCAGCTGACCTTTCTCGAGCCCGACGTCCTGGGGGCATGGATGGAGAAGGACGGTCTGACCGTGACCCACCGGGGGCTCGATCGGGGCTATCCCCACCCGCACCACCTGATCGTCGGGACGCGGACCGGCCGGTAAGAAGCCGAGCTCCTCCCGCTAGGCATCCATCCTGCCCGCCATGGCCGCCATCAGGCGGCGGCGTTCGGCGGCGGGGTAGGGCGTGCCGACCTGGAAGCTGAGCAGGGAAGCCAGGATGCGACCTGACTGTACGAACGTGAGGTCGGAGTAGGCGACCTCGTGCTGACCGCCGGATGTGAACCGCAGCGTCGTCCGCCAGGTGACGGCTCGACCGCCGCTCGGGGCTCTCGCCCCGTCCGCCAGGATCTGGCTGTCGGCTGACGTGACGGCCACCTTCAGATCTCGCTCGAACACGGCTTGGAGGAGGTGGGTGATGCAGCGGTTCAGCTCGGGGCGGCTCAGGTCGGCCATGGCTGCGCGCGACTCGGTCTCGTCGGCGGCAACTGTCGCCAGCGACGAGACGGAGGTCGACGGGCCCCGGTGAAAACCGGGTGACTGCGCCGACCGCTCCTCGCCACCCAGGGCGGCGGCACCGGCGCCCGCGCACTCCTGGAAGTGGGCCGCCGCCTGTGAGCTGGCCGCGTCCGGCTCCGCTGCCGGGTTGACGTCGTAACCGGGCAGGTCCGTGCTCGCCAGCACGACCGATTGGGGGGTGACAAGGTCGGACGGGCCGGAGTGGGAGTCGGAGCCGATGCTGACGGTCACGTCCGAGCCCGCTCTACCGCACCCGGTGAGCACTACGAGAGCTGACAGGGCCACGATCAGTGGTTTGCGCCTCACGCCCCGGTTGTCGGCAAGGCGAGAAGAGGCCTTGAGGC
>JALZEC010000447.1 GCA_030862235.1 Actinomycetota bacterium
CGGGGTCACCGTGCGGTGCGACGACGGCCGGATGGCGCGGGGGTCGCACGCGCTCCTGGCGGTCGGGTCATTGCCCAACACCGAGGGGCTGGGCCTGGACGAGGCCGGCGTGGAGACCGACGGCGGCTACGTCCCTGTCAACCACCACTGCCAGTCGAACGTGCCGCACATCTACGCGGTCGGCGACCTGTCGGGGAAGCTGCCGCTGTCGTCGGTGGCGTCGATGCAGGGCCGCAAGACCGCCGAGCACGTGATGGGCGGCCACACGCGCGAGCACCGCCACCTCGACTACGACAAGGCGGCGTCCGCCATCTTCACCGAGCCCGAGATCGCCGACGTCGGACTCGCCGAGGCGGAGGCGTTCGCCAGCGGGCGCAAGATCCGGGTCACCAAGGTGCCCTTCGCGGCCAACGCCAAGGCGCTGATCAACAACGATCCCCGTGGCTTCGTGAAGATTGTGTCCGACCCGGCCACCGGCGTGGTGCTGGGCGGATCGATCGTGGGGCGCCATGCCGCCGAGCTGATCTCGGTGATCGCCCTGGCCGTGACCGCGGGCCTCAAGGTGGGCGACGTGCTCGACAGCCTGATGGTCCACCCCAGCCTGGCCGAGTCCTTGGCCGACGCCGCCGAGTAGGGGGGTCCCGTCCGGGCGTCACGCCCGAGGGCGCGCTCAGCGGGGCTCTGGCACCGTTTTTCGCGCGCAACCGGCAACGAATTCGGCGACTAACCACCCGACCGGCTGTGCCAACGCCATGGTGACGCTGCCAGCCGTGAGGGCGGTCGTCAACGCAGCGGCGGAAGTCCTCCATCGTTTCAACGTTTCCTCCTCGGGGATCGGTCGGTTCCGGTCAGGGACGAAATGGCGGCGCGTCGACGTCGTTCGGCGTGACAGTCATGGGCGATGAGTCGCGGCGGTAGTCGTCGGGGTCCGCGACGTGGCACGCGCCGGTGACGAGCGCGACTGCGAACGCCGACGCGACGAGTCGCCGCCCGCGCCGTCCGATCAGGGGCACCGGGTTTCCTTCGATGGCGCACCGGAAGCCCGGCGACGTGACTCGATCAGCTTGAACTTGGCGCCGTGGCCCTGCTCACGGGCCAGCCTTGGGACGACGTCGACGAGTATCGGCGGGGGCACCGCGTTTACCTCGGCCAGGATCGCGGCAAGCGCATCGCGCACCCGCTGGCTCGTGGCCTGGATCCGAGCGCCGTCTCGGACCACGAGCAGGACGCGCAGCCCGTCATTCTCGTGGACCACCTTGTACTGCCGCACGTCCGCCAGGTGGGTGAAGGGGCTCTCCAGCATGAAGGGCTGAACGGCGACCTCTCCGCCGTCCCGCTTCGGGAAGTGGAGGACGTCCTCCATGCGGCCTTCGATGGACGTCACCCGTCGAGAGGCGCGTCCACAGGGGCACGGTCGGGAGTCGAGTACGACCATGTCGGACAGCTCGTAGCGGACGAGCGGTTGCGTCCGGTTGAAGAGGTTGGTGAGCAGGAGCTTCTGCCCTACAACACCGTCGGCCACCGGCATCCCATCGCCATCGACGTTCTCGACGAGGAAGAGGTCCTCGAACAGGTGCATTCCCTGGTGGTGCTGGCAGTCGCCGGCCACTACGCCCCCCTCCGTGATCCCGTACCAGTTGAACGGTCGGACCCCCCACGCGCTGCGGATTGCATCCGTCATCTCGGGTGTGCGTACCTCGGAGACCGTTGCGACCTTCGCAGGACGCAGGTGCAACCGCCCTTCGTGCTGCTCATGCGCCAAGAGGGAGAGCACCGACGGGAAACCGACGAGGAACTCGGGTTGGAACGCATCGAGGGAGGCGACGAGCTCCTCGAGGGGCTGCCGCGCGTCGAGACGCAGGACTCGGTTGATACCGACGCCGGCCGAGAGGCTGGTGCGGGCCGAGATGTGCACCGGGCTCGTGGCGCCGACCGCCGTCACGCGCAAGCGGCGCGGAACGCGGGGATGGACGCCGACGTAGCACTCGTTGAGCCGAGCGAAGTTGGCAAGATTCCTCCGCCAGGCGACTCGGTCATAGACGAAGACCCCGCGGCGTCCGGTGCTGCCCGACGTGGCCATGACCCGGTAACGCCCGAGGTACAGCTCGTCGCGGGTGAGCCTCTCGAGATGGCGCTCCAAGTCGGCGAGCTTCAGTCGGTCGTCGGTCACCCAGTCGTCGAACCGCGCCATGAGCTGCGTCTTGGTCACCGGCGGCAGGGCGGCGAGATGGAGCCGGTCGAGGTCGACCCCTCGGTAGTGGTCGCGGTAGAAGGGCGAACGCCGGACCGCGAGACGTATCAGGTCGTCGAGCCGTCGCCGCTGCAGCAGGGCAAGCTCTTTGTCGTCCGACCGATCGCTTTGGGCGAGCTCCCTTCGACTCACGAGGAGCGCCCGCCCGAAGTCAGCCAGTCGCCCTATGGCGTCGATCCGCCTCATCCTCGGCCTCCCGGATGGTCAGAGACCCCAGCGAGGCCCTTCCGATGGCAGGCGTCGCTCGTATTCAGAACCGTTGCCTCCCCGACCTGACCCTCGCTGACAGTGATCAGCGAGGACCGGGAGACATGAGGGGCGACGGCGGCCCCGGCCCGGTCCCCGGTTCCGACGAATGCCCACAGGAGCGCGCCCATCGTGAGCGCCAAAGCGGCGACCGCCCAACGGCGGGGTGGCCGTCTCGGACTGCCTCCTGACGGCATGGCGTGTTCCGGCGGACGCCCGAACCAGCAGAGGGGCTGAACGACGTCGTCGTCCACGGCGACCAGTTCCCCCCACCCTGAGCCCGACCCGACCTCGAGACGGAGGCGCCGGAAGGCGTTCCTGGCCGCTCCTTCCGACCGGAAAACACAGACAGGCGGATCGGAGCGATGGTGTTGCGCCAGAGAAGCTGAGGCGATGAGGACATAGAGGCGGGCGTCGCTCGCTCCGCTTGTCCTGCGCCCGGCGCCCGACGGTCTCATCGAAGATCACATCCGCCCGGTGCCGCCACCGCGCTCCCGTGCTCGCTCGTCGAGCGGTAGACGAAAGTGATGGCGACGTCGAGCACGTCTGAGGCTTCGTTGCGGGCGACATGTGGCGCCGAGCCGCCCAGGTAGGTGTGCCCAGGTCCGTACTCGGTGCGAACGCAGTTCTCGTCGTAGATCGTCAACGTGCCGCTGAGGACAACGACGGAGTGGAGCCCAGGGTGGACGTGCCAGCCGCTCGAGTGTCCGGGGAGGTAAGCGGTCGCGGAAGTCCCGACCGTGGGGAACGAGGGGGCGGCCGGCGCCGGTAGGCCGGTCGTCCGACCAACGCTGGCAACGAGGATCGCTGCCGCGCCGGCGGTGAGCAGGAGCCCACCGACCATCGCCAGCACGGCCCACCTGGGCCGGGCCGGGATCGGTTCGCCGACGTCCCCTTGGACGCTGCGGGTCATCGTCGCTGTCATCACGTCCTCCTCGGCTTCGCTTTCTGGCGACTGCGGATTCGAAGGCGACCGTACGGAGGGCGCGTAGACGCGCTGTTGACTATGTGTTGACGATCGGCGGAGCGGCGTGACGGACGGTCAGACGGAGTGCGTGGCGCGGTCGGGCGCCTGCTGGCGGATCGCAGCCGCGAGCCCGGGGAGCGCAAGGCCGTCAGCCGCAGTGAGCGCGTCCCGGAGCAGCACCTCGGCCCGGCGCCGGTGGTGCCCGCCGCCGCCCGCGAGCAGGGCACGGCCGTAGGCGTACCGGCTGCGGGCGGCCAGGGCAAACGCCCGCATCCGCTCCTCCAAGGCGATGGCAGCCTCGAAGTGCTCCTCGGCGACCGGGAGGTCCCCGAGATTGGCGGCCAGCAGGCCGAGGGCCCGATCGGCGGCCATCGGGTAGTAGGCGGGAGCCGCCGCGTTCACGAAGAGACCGGCGTGCGGGCGGAGCGAGTCGTAGAGCAGACGAGCGTGGGTGGGGTCGCCGGCGACGCTCAGCAGCTCTGCGACCAGAGCCAGCCGGCCGGCCCGATCCCAGCTCTCGGGCAACTCGTCGAGGCCGGCCGCCAGGGTCCGCCACTCCCGGGATGCGCCCTCGTCGTCGCCCACCTCCGCTCGGGCCAGGCCAAGGACGGCGTGATTCAGCAGGAAGGGTGGGCGTGCCGCCACCCGCGCTTCCAGCTCGGGCAGATACTCCTCGACTCGGCCTTCTTCCCTTCGCACGTAGAACAGCATGTGCGCGAGCTCCAGCTCGCCATCGACGACCACGGGACCCTGAACCCCGGCCAGCTCGTGAGCGAGGGCCTCAACGTGAGCCAGGTGGCCGTCCAGCCCGGCGAGGGTCGCACGGAGCCGAAGGACCAGCGCCCACGCTTGGGCGCTTGGCGACTTTTCACGCCGTCGGGCGATCTCGGCCAGGTCGTCTTCGAAGCCGTCGCGGTCGCCGGTCCGAAGCCGGGCGAAGGCGCGGACTCGGACGCCGTTCCCCACGGCCGACGGGATGTGGTCCTCGATGGCGACGATCTCGTCGGCGAGCGACAGCCACTCGGGAAGGTCGGAGGGGTCGCCGCGCCAGCGCAGGAAGTTCACGAACCCGTAGAGGATGCTGCGAAGGAGCCCTGGCGGATCAGGCGTCCTGCGGGCCAGCGCGACGGCCTCCCGAGCTTCCGCCTCGCCCGACGCCCCTGCCCGCTCACGGGCCATTGCCAGCTTCAGGAGGAGGTGGGCCCGGAGGAACGGATCCTGCTCGTCCAGTCGATCGAGAGCCTGCTCGAGGAGGGGTGTGAGCCCGGCATGGAACTCCTGCGGTGGGCCGCTCAACTGGAACCACAGCCCGTGACCGAGGTCCTCCGGCGCGTGTGAACGTTGCGCCAGTTCGACCAGCTGCTGGCCCACTCCCCGAAGCGCGGGGTAGTCGTCGTACCGCACGTAGATCATCCCAAGTGCCGTCAATAGCTCACCCTGCCGCTTTAGGTCTGCCGGGCCAGCATCGAGTGCGGCGAGCCCCATATGCAACAGCAGCACCGCTTCCTCGAATGCCAGCTGATCGAGAGCGACCTTGGCCGCCGCCAAGCAATAGTCAGCCGCTTTGCCGGCGACGCCGGCGGGCGCGGCCGCGGCGAAATGGCGCGCCAGGGCTCCGATGTGCGGTCCCCTCATTCCGTGCTGCAGCTCCAGCGCCTGGGCCACTCGGCGGTGCAGGCGGGCGCGGCGGGCCGGCCCCAGCTGGTCGTAGATCGTGTGCCGAACCAGGGCATGACAGAAGCTGTAGCGTCCGCGGGCTCCCGTCTCGGTGATGAGCCGCGCGGCGAGGGCCTCATCGAGGGTGTCCAGCACCGCGTCGGACCCCTCCAGCTCCTCGAGGAGCGAGGCCTCGAAGTCGGTCCCGCACACGGCGGCCGCGGCGAGGACCCGGTTCGACGATGCGGCGAGGCGGAGCAGGCGGCGGGTGACGACCTCCCGGACACCCTCAGGAACGGCGGTCTCGAGCTGTTCGATAGAAGGCGTTGCGTCCGGGGCAAGCGCGCCGGTCGCCGCGAGGTGGCGGAGGATCTCGCCGACGAAGAATGGGTTCCCCTGTGTCGTATCGTGGAGCGACCGCGCGAAGGGAAGGGATCGATCGTCGATGGCGACACCCGCCGCCGACGCCAGCAGCCCCGCCACCGCATCGGGAGCCAGGCCTTCGAGGGTGACGCGTGCGACCGTACCGTCCCGCCGGAGGTCAGCGAGGAGCGATGCCAGGCTGTGGCTCGCGTCCACTTCCGTCTGCCGGTATGTGCCCACCAGAAGCAGGCGCGCTGGGCGGGTCGAACGGAGAAGGTGGCGCAGGAGGGCAAGCGCGGGCGGGCCGGCCCAATGGAGATCGTCGAGGACGACGAGCACTGGACTTCTGGCTGAAAGCTCAGACAGGAAGGCGTCGACCGCCTCGAACATCCGCCAGCGCTCGGAGTGCAGATCCCCGCTTGGCGCCGATGGCAGCTCGGGGAGTCGCGTCACCAGCTCGGGGACGATCCGGGCGAGCTCTCCGCCCCAGGCCTTGACGTGGCCCGCGAGTTCGGCGGCGGAGACCTCATCGAGGGCGAGGCGGACGGCCTCGGCGAGCGGCTGGTACGGGACCGCCAGCTCCTCGTCACAGCGCCCGTAGAGCACTCGCCCTCCGTTGGCGTGCACTGTGCGGGCGAACTCCGCGACCAGGCGCGTCTTGCCGATGCCCGCCTCACCAGCCACAGCGACGGCGAACCGGCCCTGCGCCGATCGCTCCCACTGCATCTGCAGTTGCTCCATCTCCTGCGAGCGCCCGATGAACTGGCCTTGGGCGGCGAGCGCGAGGGCAGGAGGAAGCGCTCGCACCTCGGGACGCACCGAAACGGGGCCCGATGCAGGAAGCTCCTCGTTCTCATCGGCTAGGAGGCGCAGGTACTCCGCTTCGACGGCGGTCGACGGCTTCACGCCCAACTCCTCGGCCAGAACATGTCGACAACGCTCGTAGGCGCGGAGGGCCTCCGCTCGGTTCCCAGCCGCGGCATGGGCCGTGATAAGGCGCAGGTAGCTCGACTCCCGGAGGGGCTCCAGCTTCACGGCCTCGTCTGCTGCGGCGACTGCGTCGGCATGGGCACCCCTCGACGCAGCTGCCTGTGACACCGCCTCCAGGGCGCGCACCCTGAGGTCGGCGAGCTCTCGTTGCCGACGCTCGACCCAGGTCCCGGATGCACCGGGCAGGAACTGCGCGGAGGCGACGGAGCACGCACGCGTCGCCCGGTCACGCGCTTCGGCGACGCGCCCGGCTGCCAGTGCCGCCTCCGCGAGCGCGACGTCGGCCGCCGCTTCCTCGACGTCGACGGCGGCGTCTGCCGGCAGCGTGAGCTGATAGCAGCCGAAAGCGGTCGAGATGGTGTCTGATCCCAGGCCCGCGGCTGCCAGTGCGGAGCGGAGCTTCGACACAATGCCGCGCACCATCGTCGCCCACGATTTAGGCAGCTCCTCGCCCCAGATGACCTCGGCCAACTCGTCGTGGCGTACTGGACGATGTCGCTGGGACAAAAGGTACGCCAGCGCCACCCATCCGGCGATACGCACACCCTCGGTCGGTACGACCTCACGGTCGGACTCGATGGCGACCCGCCCCGCCAAGGCGATGCGCACCGGCATGGCCAACCAGGCTACCCGTCTCCCCTAAAGGCGATCGGGTGTTTACAGATCGTCTACATGCCCTCCGTACGGTGAATGCGTCTGGGAGGTGACCTTGGAGCGCGTGCTTCGCTGCGAGTGCGGTTACGAGACGCACGGGTCGGAGGCTTCCGTCGTGGCCGCCGCGCAGGCGCATGCATGGGACGCCCACGGCATGGAGCTCTCGACCGAGTTGGCACGGGCGCTGACTCAGTCCTGTCCGGACGGATCGGAAGACAAACCAGCTCGCAGGCTGAAAGACTGATGGCGCGGGGAGGGGTCATGGCACTTGGGTGGAATGACCGCACGGTGGCCCAACGATTTGCCGTCGCGCTGCTCGCGACAGTCCTGTTGGTCGCCGCCGGCGGTTGCGCCGACGATCGCAACGACGCGGATGGCGCCGGTGGTACCGCGACAACCATCGTCCCGGGCGGGACGCTCGTCTTTGGCGCCCCGGGCGACGTCGCCGGGTTCAACGTCGGCGTGCCGCGACACAACATCGGGAACCTCGGTCAGCTGATGCTGCGCGTGTGGCCGTCGCCGGGAATCCGTTCGCCAGACGGAGCATTCAACTGGGACCGTCAGCTCCTCGAGAGCGTGGAGATGACGAATACGAACCCGCAGACGGTCGTCTACAAGATCAACCCGCGGGCGACATGGTCGGACGGCGTCCCCATCACGGCCGATGACTTCATCTTCAACTACCAGATCCGCCGTCCGGGCGCGACCGACATCGACGGGAGCCCGATCGAATCATTCCGGTTCCTCGACATACCGGATCCGGTTGAGAGCATCACCGGATCGGACGAGGGCAGGACCGTGACCCTCGTCTACAAGCGTCCGTACCGCCTCTGGCAGGCCATGTTCGGGGGGGCACAGGCCCTCATCCCTGCCCACGTCGCCCGCCGCGTCGGGTGGAACCACGGCTTCGATCGGTTCGATCCCGGCGTCGTCATCTCGGGCGGTCCCTTCCGCATCGCCAGCCACAACCCGGGCAAGGACCTGACCCTCGTCCGGAATGAACGGTACTGGGGACCACCGGCCACGCTTGATTCCATCGTCTATCGCATCGTCTCGGACCCGATCCCGGCGCTGGCGAATGGCGAGATCGACTTCGTCATGAAAGAAGCCAATCTCGACGACGTCGAGCGCCTGCGAAGGATCCCGGACGTGCGGACGGAGGTATACGTGGGGCTTAGCCAACACCAGATGGGGTTCAACCTGCGCAACGAGCTGCTGGCGATCCCCGAGGTGCGGCGGGCCATCGCTCTGGCCGTCGACCGCCCCGCCATCGTCGCACGGTTCCGGGGGGTCGCTCCGGACGTCGAGCTGGCCAACAGCCACCTTTTCGCCAACAGCCAGCGCTGGTACCGGGACACGAGTGGGGGACGGTACGACCGGGCAGACGTCGCCGGCGCGAAGGCGCTGCTGGAAGGGGCTGGCTTCCGCCTGGGGGCGGATGGGGTGTACGTCCGGGGCGAGCAGCGACTTTCGGTACGGATCTCGACCGCCAGCACCGATCCGTTGCGGATCGTGATCCAGGAGCTCGTCCAGGACCAGCTCAAGCGAGCGGGCGTAGAGGTGCGGCCCGAGAACACACCGTTCCCGGCATTCTCGACCGAGCTGACCAAGGGCAACTTCGACCTCGAGATCACCGGCTACGGGAAACAAGCGAATGGTGCTGTGCCCGCCCAGTTCCGGCAGGGAGGCGGGAACTGGGGCTACTCGAACCCTCGGCTCCACCAGCTGGTCGCGCAGGTCGCCGAGGAGCTCGACGAAGGGCGCCAGATCCAACTGCTCGAGGAGGCCGGCCGCATCATCTGGGAGGACATGCCGAGCCTCCCCCTCTTCCACGCGCCCATGGTGCTAGCGGTCCGCGACACCTTTGTCGGCGTGGAGCGGAACACTGCCGGCGGCCTGTTCTGGAACGTCGAGCGATGGGCTCGAACGTCGCGAAGATAGCGACCCGAGGGAGGGGGTCCCATCGACCGAGTGGCGGCGGCTGAGTGGGGGCTTTCGTCCTCCGCCGTCTGGCTGTCTCTGTCCCCCTCCTCCTCGCCACGTCACTGCTGGTGTTCGGCCTCGTGACGGTCGCCGGTGACCCCCTGGCCGATCTGCGTTCGCAGGATGACGTTGCTCCGGAGGTGATCGAAGCCCGCCGCCACGCCCTCAACCTCGACGAACCCGTGGTCGCCCGGTACTGGACGTGGTTGAGCGGCGTCGTGCGCGGGGACTTCGGGCTGTCGCTCGGCGGTCGCGACGTGCGCAGCCTGCTGTGGGAACGGCTCCAGGTGACCCTGCGGATGGTGCTCGCCGCCACGCTGCTGGCCCTCCTGTTTGGGGTGGCCCTCGGGGTCGTCGGGGCGGTGCGGCAGAACTCGGCGTTCGACCGGGTGAGCCGCGTCGTCATGTATCTCCTGCTGGCGCTGCCCGCCTTCTGGGTCGCCGGGCTGCTCAAGTCCTATTTGGCAATCCGTCTGAACCGCTTGTTCGGCCATCAGGTGGTCTTCACGGTGGGCGAGGCCGATCCCAACCTCACCGGCTCGCTCTCCGAGCGGCTGGCGAACTACGGCGGGCACCTGCTGCTCCCGACGATCGCGCTCGTGCTCGGACCGATCGCCGTGTGGTCCCGGTACCTCCGCGCCTCGATGCTGGAGGTGCTCTCGGCCGACTACTTGCGAGCGGCGCGGGCCAAGGGTGTACCGGAATCTGCCGTCGTCCTGCGCCACGCCCTGCGCAACGCGCTGGTGCCCCTCACGACGCTGGTGGCACTGCATTTCGGCCACCTCCTCGCTGGCGCGGTGATCGTCGAGCGGGTCTTCTCGTGGCAGGGCATGGGCCAGATGCTGATCAGCGGCGTAACCACCGGGGACGCCAACGTCGTCATGGCGTGGTTGCTGGTCACCGCCACGAGCGTGATCATCTTCAATCTCCTCGCGGACGTCGCGTATTCGTGGCTCGACCCCCGGGTGCGCACATGACCGCCCTTGCTGAAGCGACACGTCCTGCTTCGCCTGCGCCCCAGGTCGACGCCGACAGCGACGTCTCACCGCGAGCTCGCCACCCGGGTGCACTTCGTCGTTTCCGACGCCGTCCCGTCGCGCTGGCCGCTCTCGCCGTGCTGGCGCTCGTGGTCGCCGTCGCCGCCATCGGCGGGCGGCTGTGGCGCTACCACTACGCCGACATCACGCCCCACCTCTCGATGTCCCCATCGTGGTCGCACCCCATGGGGACCGACGGCGTCGGCCATGACATGCTGGCTCGGGTGCTGCGCGGCACCCAGCGCTCACTTCAGGTCGGGATCGTCGTGGCCATCGTGTCGACCGCCTTCGGAGTGGCCGTCGGCGCGATTGGGGGCTATTGCCGGGGGTTGGTGGATGCTGCCGTGATGCGATTCACGGACATGGTGTTGACAGTGCCCGGCATCGCGATCCTGGCTGTCCTGGCTGGCTGGGGTGGCACGAAGGGGAACTGGCTTGCCATAAGCCTTGTCGTGGCGGCGCTCTCGTGGATGGGCATCGCCCGCGTCGTCCGCGGCCTTGTGCTCGTGCTCCGCGAACAGCAGTTCGTCGAGGCGGCCCGTGCGGCCGGAGCGGGACCTCGCCGCATCGTGGCATCGCACATCCTCCCGCACGCCGCCGGGCCGGTCATCGTCAAGGCCACTTTCACCGTCGGTGCCGCCATCCTCGCAGAGTCCGGCCTCTCGTACCTCGGGCTCGGCATCAGCCCGCCGGACACGTCTCTGGGGCTCTTGATCGCGAGCGGGGAGCCAGCAGCCAGCACACGGCCTTGGCTGTTCTACTTCCCGGGCCTGATGATCGCCCTCATCGTGTTGAGCGTGAATCTCGTTGGCGACGCACTCCGTGACGCTTTCGATCCCACCGACGAGGGAGCCCGCCATGCTCGCGCCTCTCGTTGCCGAAAATCGAGCGAGCCTGCACAGCCGACTTCCGCGAAGTCTGCTTAGTGGCCGCCGTGAGGCCCCGCGCTGCGAGGGGGGAGAGGGGGCCCAGTTGGGGAGAGGGGCCTGAGGGGGGAGGAGGGGG
>JALZEC010000455.1 GCA_030862235.1 Actinomycetota bacterium
GTGAAGAACCTCCGGCGGGACCCGAAGGCGTCGCTCTGCGTGCTCAACGACAACTTCTACGGGGACTGGATCCGGGTGGATGGGACGGCGGAGATCGTCTCCCTGCCCGAGGCGCTGGAGCTCCTGGTGGACTACTACCGGAGGGTTTCGGGTGAGCACCCCGACTGGGACGAGTACCGGTCAGCCATGCAGCAGCAGGGTCGAGTGCTGATCCGCATCCAGCCGGAGCGGGCGGGACCGGACCGCCAAGGCTGACGTCAAGGGGACGTAGGATCGCCCCTCGTCTCTCCCGCGAGTGCGACCGCCTGCGTGGCCTGACGTAATAGTGGAGCCGCCGACCGTGGAACCCCCGAGTACCCAATGGCTTCCTTCCTGCGTCACCTGCGTACGCGCGTCGGCGCCCTGGCGCGCTTCCGGGCACCGACCCGCTTGCGGGCGCCGACCCGCTTCCGCGTGCCGGCGCGCCCCCGACCGCTGGCGCGTCTCGGCGCGCTGGTCGGCTCGGACCGAGCGACGGTGCGCCAGGGCTTGGCCGCCCTCGCCGTCGCCTCGATCGTCGGTGCGCTCGCCGGGCTGACGCTCGGCGCGATCACCCACACCCTCGAGCAGCTTCCCGGCCTGCTGGTGCTGGTCCCGGCCGCGATTGGCATGCGGGGCAACATCTTCGGAGCCCTGGGCAGCCGCCTGGGCACGTCCATCCACGCCGGGACGTTTGGCCTCGCCCGTCGCAAGGACACGGTCGTGGGCCAGAACGTGCTCGCCTCCATCGCCCTGACCCTGTCCATCTCGCTCGCCCTGGCCTTCCTGGCCAAGGCCGTGTCCGTGGTCTTCAGCATCCCCGGCACCATCTCTGTCGCGGATTTCGTCGTCATCTCCGTCGTGGGCGGCGCGCTTTCGTCAGTCGTGGTGCTCTTCCTCACCCTTGCCGTCGCCGCTCGGGCGGTCTCCAGGAACTGGGACCTAGACACCGTCGCCGCAACACTGGTCACGGCGGCGGGCGACCTGGTGACCCTCCCCGCGCTGTTCCTCGCCACCTACCTGCTCGGCCTCGGATGGTTCTCGCACGCGCTCGCCCTCGCCACCGGCGCGCTCTCGGTGGCCGCCCTGGCGGCCGCGTTCCGGGCCGGCCTGCCCATCCTCCGCCGCATCCTCAGGGAATCGCTGCCCGTGCTGCTGGCCGCGGGAACGGTGGACGTGCTGGCCGGCGTGACCATCGAGAAGCGTCTCGAGGCCTTCCTCGCCTTTCCCGGGCTGCTCGTCCTGGTTCCGCCCTTCCTCGAGGACACGGGGGCTCTGGGCGGGATCCTGTCCAGCCGGCTGTCCAGCAAGCTGCACCTCGGGGTCATCGAGCCGCGCAACATGCCGCAGAGGCCGGCGCGCCGCGACTTCCTCCTCACGTTCCTCTACGCCGTGCCCGTCTTCGTACTCGTGGCCTTGTCGTGCGACGTGGCCGCCACCGTGGTTGGCCTGGAGACGCCGGGCCCGGTCCGGATGATGGCCGTGTCCCTCCTCGGGGGCCTCGTCGCCACCTCGTTCGCGGTAGGCATCGCCTACTACGGCGCCATCGCCGCTTTCCGGCTGGGCCTCGACCCGGACAACCACGGCATCCCGCTCATCACGTCCTCCATGGACCTCATCGGGGCGTTCGCCCTGATCCTCGCCATCGTGCTCGTGGGCGTGTCGTGACTCGCTCGCCAGCCCAGGCCGATATCTTGAGGCTGTCCCCATGGACGACCGACCGCGAAATCTGAAGACCATGCTCTCGGAGGCGAAGGACACCTCCGAGCTGATGTTCGACCTGGCCTACGCCTCGGTCTACTTCGGGGACCCGGCGATGGCGGAAGAGGTCGACGAGCTGGAGAGCAACCTCTCCGAGCTGGTCCACGAGATGCGGGCCGTGTGCGTGCTCGCTGCTCGGTCGCCCCGTGACGCCGACGCCATGGCGTCCGTGCTCCAGGTCGTCGGGGCCATCGAACGGATGGGCAACGCGGCAGTGGACATCGCCCGCATCGTCACCCACCGGCTCGGCATCCCCCGGGCCCTCGTCGCTGACCTCGCTGCGGCCGAGGAGATCTCGCACCGGGTGCGCATCCGGGAGGGTTCCCACATGGCCCACCGCAGCCTGGCCGCCCTCGAGTTGCCGGTCGAGGTGGGCATGCGGGTCGTCGCCATTCGGCGGGAGCACGACTGGATCACCGACGTCGAGGGCGACGAGATCCTGCTCCCTGGCGACGTGCTGTTCCTCCAGGGCACGGCCAATGGCATCGCCGAGCTGCGGGCCCTGGCCGGCGCCCCGCCCTGGGAGCGGCCGCAGGTGGCTGAGGAGCCGGCCGTCTCCGACCTGGACCGGGCGATCGACACCCTGGTCGAGATGAAGAACATCTCCGAGGTGGCCGTGGGGCTCGCCTACTCTGCGCTGGTCCTGCGGGACCAGGGGCTGGCGGCCGAGGTCAACCACCTCGAGGACCGGCTGGACGAGATGCGCGAGCGGCTGGAGCTGTGGGTCCTCCGGGCTGCGCACGAGCAGCTCGACCCGGCACCGCTGCGAGGCCTGATTCACCTAGCGCAGTCGGCGGAGGAGATCGGCGACGCCGCTCAGCAGATGGTCTGGCTGGTCGAGGAGGGGGAGGAGCTTCACCCGATCCTGGCGCTCGCCCTGGGCGACGCTGAAGAGGTGGTCGTGCGGGTCCCCGTGGCGCCGGGGTCCCGGGCCGAAGGTCGCTCCCTGGCCGAGCTGCGCTTGGAGACCGAGACCGGGTTCTACCTCCTGGCCATCCGCCGCGGCGGCCGCTACCTCTACCGCCCCCGGGCCAAGGTCGAGCTCCGTGCGGGTGACGAGCTGATCGCCACCGGGCCGGACGAGGGCCATGCGCTGCTGGCCGAGTTGTGCGGCTACGTCCTCATCGAGGACGAGGAGACCGGCGAGGAGGAGCTGCTCCCGAGCGGATCCCGGCGCTAGCCGGCCTCGCCCGCCCCTCGCCCGCCTGGCTCACCAACTGCGCCGGGGCTGGGGCACGAGGCGACGTTCCCGGACCTGGTGGAGGAACGCGATCACGCCGCCGCCGAAGAGCGAGAGAGCCACCGCGCCGAACAGCACGAGCATGACCATGACGGCCGTCGAGCCGCTGTCGGCGGTGAGGGGGGCGAACTCGGATCCGGCCACGATCGTCGTTGCCCGTTCCCCCGGTGCCAGCACCCGCAGGGTGGCCCGCGCCGGGGTTCCGAACTCGTCGGTGAGGATGGGAGGGGCGTCTGGCGTATTGGGGTTGACGACCGTTCGCCGCTGGGTGGCGATGATCACAACGGGGCCGGGCGCCGACTCGGGGATGGTGAAGGTGCTGGAGATGGTGCCCGTCCGGTCAGGGGTGACCGTGGCCAGCAACGGCCCGTCGGCCGAGCGCCAGTGGATCTCGACGGGGGTGGGGGTGAGCCCGAGCTGTGACCGCACCGGGAAAGACGTGCCGGTGACGGAGATCGTGTCGCCCGGATGGCCGGCCCCGCTGCTCAGGCTGATGGTGGCCAGGTTGGTGCAAGCGACCCCGACCGATGCGAGCACGACGACCATCGCTCCCGCCGTGACCACCACGGCGACGGCGAACACGGTGCGCAACCGGTCCATAGGTCCTCCTGGAGAAGAGTCTCGCACTCGCCCATATGCTCGGCAACGGCAGAGGTCGACCTTCGCCCGGCCGGCCCGGGCCTCGCATCGGCCTCGCTTGCGTAACCTCAGGCCGTGCCCGCCGTCGCCCGAGCTCACCCCTGGCTGGTCCCCGTCCGTCGCCGTGACTCCGTGGAGAATGCACCAGTGGTCGGGTCGTGAGCACCCAGCTACGGCTTGCCTTCCGCGCCGGCTACCTGGCCCAGACGGCGGGCCTCTACTTCAACGGCGTCGAGCTGCTGGCCCAGGTCGGCCGGGCCGCGGAGGGTCAGCTCGCGGTGCAGGTTGGGGAGGAGCGGGAGCGGGTGGTGGCCCAGCGGGACGAGGCGCTGGACCGGGTCGACGAGACGGAGGCGCAGCTGGCGAACCTCGGTGCGGCCGCCGTGGAGCGCATGCCCGACGCCGGCGGCTACTCGGCCTGGACGGAGGCCGTGTTCGACGCCGTGCGGACGGCGGTCGAGCCGGGGTCCGCGCCGGCGGTCGCCCACCTGCTGGGCTTCGTCCTCGGCGAGGCGGTGGCCACGCTTGACGTCATCGCCATCCTGTCCCGGCTTCGGGCCCTCGACCCGGACAATCTGTTCATGCGCCTCCAGGCCGACTCCCTCGAGCGGGACCGGACCACCGTTGAGCGCAGGTTGGGCAAGCTCGCGTCCCATCCACTGCTCCCGGAGGCGGTGCAGGTGGCCACCGCCCTGGCCGCCCACGCCCTGGCCGAAGGTTCGCCGTCGGGGGCGCATGCAGGCCGCGCCGCCCGGGCCGAGGCCGCCGCCGCCACGGTGGCGGAACAAGCGGCAGTGGCCGAGTCCGCCCTGTAGCCCTGTCTCGCTCGAGCGGGCCCTTCCGGGCGCAGGCCCGCCAGGCCCCGGTCAGCTGCCGGGGGCGCCGGCGTCGCTCACGTAGAGCAGGGAATGGCCGTCCGGGGACCAGGCCGGCATGAAGCCGCGCGGGCCGGTCGTCAGCTTGCGCACGCCCGTCCCGTCCACGGCCATGACGTAGACCGCGGCGCTGCCGTCGCGGTCGCTGGCGAAGGCGATGCGGGTCGAGTCGGGGGAGAACACTGCCTCCCCGTCGGCCGCCGGTGTGTCGGTGAGGCGGGTCAGCCCAGCCCCGTCGGTCGCGACCATGTACACCTCCGGGTTGCCGTCACGATCGCTGGTGAACAGCAGGCGCCGGCCGTCGCGTGAGACCGAGGGGCGGTCGCCGAGGGCGGGCACGTCGCTCAGCAGCGAGGGAGAGGAGCCGTCGGGGGCCATCGTCCAGACGCGGAGGATCCCGTTGCGATCGCTCACGAAGGCGAGACGGGAACCGTCCGGCCACCACGCCGGATAGCCGTCCATGCCGGGACGATCGGTCAGACGGCGGGGGTCGGAGCCGTCCGCGTTCATCAAATACACCTCGGGATCGTTGTCCCGGTCGCTCATGAAGGCGATCGTCGTGCCATCGGGCGACCACGCCGGCGCGCTGTCGCCCCCGGCTCCTTCGGTCAGGCGCCGCAGCCGCTCACCGGTCGCCTCCATGACCCAGATCGACTGCCGCCCGTCGACCAGGCTCTCGAACGCGATGCGGCTCCCGTCGGGCGACCAGGCCGGTCGGTTGTCGAACGCCAGTGGGCGGTTGGTGAGGATGCGCTTGCCCGACCCGTCGGCAGCCATCACCGCCACCTGGGGCGTGTCAATCCGGTCCGGGGAAGGCAGGCCGACCGGCGCGCCGCCCTCGGGTGGTTCCCCGCCGTCTCCCCCCACGCCGGACAGGAGGGCGACCGTCCCCCCGACGACGGCCGCCAGCCCGACCAGCGTCAGCACCAGCCCGCGCACCTGTCGCTTCGGGGAGATCTTCGGCGCCACCAGCGGGGAAGCGTGCTCGATGCACTTCATCCCGACGTCGGTCTTCACCAGGCATTCCGGGCAGATCGGCGTCCCGCACTCCGCACACCGCAGCCGGGTGGTGGTCCCGTGGCGGGTGCAGCTGAGGGCCGTGTCCGTCACAGCCAGTCCTTGCGCCGGAAGTACCACCAGAGGAGCGTGGTGATCCCGAGCATGAGCCCGAGGGCCCATGCGTAGCCCATCTTCCATCCCAGCTCGGGCATGTTCTCGAAGTTCATCCCGTAGATGCCGGCCACGAGGGTCGCGGCGACGAGGATGGCGCCCCAGGACGACGTCTTCTTCATGACCGAGTTCATGCGGTTGGAGATGATGGCCAGGTGGGCGTCGACCGCGTTGTTGAGGAGCTCCCGCTGGCTGTCGACCTGATCGGTAGCTCGCAGCACGTGGTCGTAGACGTCCTGCATGTGGGTGAGCGTGTCGACGTCCACCCACTTCACGTCCTTGCGGAGAATGGCGGCGACCACCTCGCGTAGGGGCGCCACCGCCCGGCGGAAGAGCAGCAGCTGGCGGCGGACGTCGAACAGCTCCTCCTGGATGTTCCGCTCGTCGGGCAGCTGCTCGCCGAAGATGAGCTCCTCGAGCTCCTCCAGCTGATCCTCGCTCTTGTCGGTTGCCGTGAAGTAGCCGTCCACCACCTCGTCGAGAAGGACGTAGAGCAGGAAGGAGCTCGTCGGGCGCTCGGGCCGGACCCGTTCGAATCGGGTTCGGGCGCTCTCCGGTGTCCAGACAGACCCGGGGTCGCCGTCGTCGCGCACGCTCACCAGCCAGTTGGGGCCCCAGAAGAAATCCACCTCGTGGAGCTGGGACGTGTAGGCCACGATGAAGGCGTGGTCCCCGTAGAGCTCCAGCTTGGGGCGCTGCTGGCGGTGCCGGACGTCCTCGATGGCCAGGGGGTGGAGGGCGAACTCCTCCTGGAGACAGTTGAGGTCCTCGTCGGTCGGGCCGCAGACGTCCACCCACAGCATCCGTTCCGGGTCCTCGATGACGTCGGAGATCTCTGAGGCGTCGAGCTCCTTGACGTCCCCGTCCCGATATGAGCAAACCTGGATCACGGCGAGTCCACCGTAGCCAGCCGGAGGGCGGCCCCTAGACCCGGGCGCCGACCACTTTGCGCACCTGCTCCTGGCGCTCGGGTACCGACCCCGTCAGGGTGTCGTAGCTCACGTCCGCCGTGTCCAGGAGGTGCCGGATGCGGCGGTCAATGTCGGCCTGGAAGGCGGTGTCGTCGGGGCGGAGCCCGTCGAGCACGATCGGGAATTCGATCGGCAGGTAGAACACGTGGTCGTAGCGCGCCCGTAGGTCGAGGGTGGCGATCTCGCGGGCCTCCCACCAGAGATGGTTCTCCTTACGGGGCGGCTGGTGCTCCATGACCCAGTCCGCGTAGGCGAGGACGTCGTAGATCGACCGGTCGGCCACGAACCGCTCGTGGACCTCCTCGGCCCGCCACTGCTTCAGGAAGATGAGCGTCTCCGTCTCGGCCGTGGCCGACTGGTCGAGGGGGAAGCCCAGCTCCACGACCTGGCGGGCGACCTCGGGGAGCAGCGGGTAGTCCCACTCCCGGGCGAACAGGTTGGCCAGAGTCGTCTTGCCCGTCGAGAACGAGCCTACGAACGCGATCTTCACGCCGACAGTCTGCCGTGCCTTGGAGCGCCCCGGGATGAACCGCGAGCAACCTAGGGTTTAGTCGGGTATGCCAGAGCGACTTTGCCTGCTGACCGTCCACGCCCATCCGGATGACGAGTCGTCCAAGGGGGCGGCCACGATCGCCCGGTACGCGGCCGAGGGCGTGCGCTGTGTGCTGGTCTGTTGCACCGGCGGTGAGGAGGGGGACATCCTCAACCCGGCCATGGAGCGGCGCGAGGTCCGGGAACGCCTCCACGAGATCCGGGCCGAGGAGCTGCAGCGGGCGACCAAGATCATCGGCTACGACGAGGTCGTGCTGCTCGGCTACCGCGACTCGGGCATGCCGGGCAGCGAGGCGAACCAGAAACCGGACTGCTTCGCCCAGGCCGACCTCGACGAGGCAGTGGGCCTGCTGGTCGAGGCCATCCGTCGAGAGCGCCCGCACGTGATCATCACCTACTCCGACGACCAGCAGGGCTACCCCCACCCTGATCACCTTCGGGTGCACGAGATCACCGTGCCTGCCTTCGACGCCGCCGGTGACCCGGACGCGTACCGCGGGCGGGGGGAACCGTGGCAGCCGCTGAAGCTCTACTACTCGGGCTGGTCGCGCGCCCGGATGGTGGCGACTCACGAGAAGTTCCTCGAGCTCGGCCTGGAGTCGCCCTACAAGGAGGAGTGGCTCAACCGGCCGTCAATGGACGACCGGATCACCACGAAGGTGGACATCACCGGGCACTATCACGTACGACGGGAGGCCCTGCTCGCCCACGCCACCCAGATCGACCCGACGTCCCAGTTCTGGTTCGGGCTGCCGGCGGACGTGGTCGTCTACCCCTACGACGACTACGTGTTGGCCCGCACCCTCGTGGACTCGTCCGTCCCCGAGGACGACCTGTTCGCCGGCATCCGGGATCGGGCCCGAGCGACCCGTTGATCCGAGGTCCGGTGCGCCTGATGGCGGCCGCTGGCTACGATCCCCGGCCATGCCCCACTACCTGACCCAGGAATGGCTCGACGAGCAGCGGGCCATCGCCCAGGAATTCCCCGAGCGGCCGGGGGCCACGGCCCACCTCCAGTACGTCGTCACCGGGGGCCCGGAGGGGGAGATCAAGTACTACTGGATCGTCGAGAACGGCAACCTCCAGGTGGCGTCCCTCGGGGAGGACCCTGACGCGGAGGTGATCATCACCCTCACCTACGAGGACTCGGTGAAGATCCAAAAAGGTGAGCTGGACGAGACGGCGGCCTTCATGCAGGGGCGGCTCAAGGTCACGGGCAACATGGGCAAGCTCATGAGCTTGATGCCGCTGACCCAGAGCCCCGAGTACAAGGCGATCAAGGAGAAGGTCACCGCCGTCACCGAGTTCTAGTTCACGTCTCGGCTGTCGGCGGGGATCGGAGGGGTGCCGGCCGGCGGGCCGCTCGCTCTGGCGGCTCCCTACTGCAGGGCGGACAGGACGAGCTGGGCGAACAGCGTCATCCCCGAGGGGGTCAGGTGGAGCCCGTCGTCGTAGAAGGCGTCGGCGGTCTTCGAAGCGGCGGCGTGCCAGTCGACCAACACGGCGTTCGACCAGCGCGGCACGGCGGCGGCCATGAGATGGTTGTTGTGCCCCTCCCACGCCCGGTCCACCTTGACGTTGACCACCAGGACCTTGCGTACGTCCCGGAACACCTCCAAAAGCTCCTCGAACTCGGCGGGGCTGATGGGCCCGTTGTTCCCGGTCTGGAGGATCACCGCCTCCCCAAGTGCCCCCGCCTCCCGCAGGGCGCGAGCGACAGCCAGGACATCGGCCGTCTGCCGGCCGATGTCGGCATCGACGACGATGCCCTCGACCTGGCGCTCGAGGAGGGGCTTGACTCCGAGGAGGACCGAGTCGCCCACCGCGCTGACCCGCGCAGTGAGCACGGGGAGGGGCGGGGGAGTGGTGAGCGTGGGCGCTGGCGGTCCGGTCGTCGTGGTCTCGAGCGCCGCGGTGGTGTCCGGCACCGTCGTCGGCTCCGTGGTCGGAGGGAGCGTTGTGGTTGCCCGCGTCGCCTGGAGGATGACCTCGAGCTCCTGGGCCGCCCGCCGGTTGAGGTTGAGCGCCGCCTCTGCTGGCGGACGGCTCACCGCCACTCCCGTGCCCACGCAGATCAGGGCGACGGCTAGCCCGAGGCCCCAGGCAGCCGAGGGCCGGTGGAGCGGGGCCCGCTCCTGGCGAGCGCGGCGCAGGTCCGCCCACACCCGCCCCAGGGCGCCCAAGCGGGCGGGGCGCTCCACGAACCGGTAGGACAGCGCGGCCAGCCCCACAGTGAGGGCGACGCGCAGGGCGAGGAGCGGGAGCCCTGACAGGGGGACGTCCAGTTGGGGCCGAGTGAGCATGAGCACCGGCCAGAACCAGAGATAGATCGCGTAGGACCGCCGGCCGAGCCAGACGAGAGGCCGGCTGCCGAGCACGACGGTCAGCGCGCCGCGGGCACCGGGCCGGGCCGCCGACGCGACGACCGCGGCGGCCGCCACTGCGACGCCAAGGAACCCGCCCTGGTAAAGCGCCGGGTCGAACTCGTCGACCTGGCTGACGGCCCACACCAAGGCCGCCAGCCCCAGGACGCCGAGCAGCTCGAGCGCCCAACGCCCCCTGCGGTGCAGCTCGTTGATCGACTGCCAGCGGACGGTGGCGCAAGCCAGGGCGGCACCGATGAGCAGGGGGGCGGCTCGGGTGTCCGTGCCGTAGTAGACGCGGGACGGGTCGGAGTAGGGCTGGTGGAGGAGGGCCATCAGCAGGGCGGAGCCGGCCGAGACCCCCAGCAGCGGAAGGACGAGGCCGCCGGGATGCTGGGTTTTGGCGTTCGGGCCGCGCAGGCCGGATCTGGCGTTCAGGCC
>JALZEC010000458.1 GCA_030862235.1 Actinomycetota bacterium
CCCCCTCCCCCCCTCTCTCTCGTGCCCCACGGCGCACGCCTGCGGTCTGGCTCTCTTCGGAGACGTTTGGAAGTTTCAGACAATAGGTAAGAAACGACTAATGCGGACAGCGGTAGGCGGGGGAGGAGGCGACTGGTGGCCGGTGGTCGTCTGCCTGGCCGCGGTTGGCACCTTGTGGCTCACTCGGCAGCTGGGACGGACGACCGTGACGCTCGCCGTGCGCGGTGCCCTGCTATCCGGCGACCCAGAGACGCGCCGCGCCGCCGTGGTGGTGGCGGCCCACCACGGGTTGGCTCGGTACCGCCGTGTGCTGCGCCGGGTGAGCACGAAGGAGGACGGCGACGGCGTCCTCGTCCGGCTGGCCGAGGCGATCGTCGACCAGCCCAAGCGCGGTGGCCTGAAGTGCAAACGCCTTCTGCGCTGGGCTGACGAGTTCCTGGAGGCCCAGCACACCGCGCCACCCGGAGCGGCTCCCGGCCCCGAAGGGGCAGGGCCCCCGGCTCCGATTCCGGATACGCACACAGTCGACCCCCTCGCCGTGGTCGACGCCCTCGTCCCCGAGAATCCTCAAAGACTGCCCGTCCCGACCACGTCGCGCCTCCGCTGGCGAGCCCTCCCCGACCAGCTGGACGCCCTGGCCATTGTCGAGGCAGTCGGTCGGCCCCGCCGCGCCCGGGCGAAGGTCCCGGCGGCCGCCCCGGCCGAGGGCCGGGTCGACATCGAGGCGCTGCTAGACCAGCTGGCGGAGATCTCTCGCCGTCCCCTCGCGCTCCGCCCGGCGAACGGCGCCCCCGTTCGGTCGGCCACACGCCGGGCGGTCCCGCTCGGGTCCGCTGGGCGGCGAGCGGCGCTCGCCAGCCCCCAGGAGAAGGGCGCCTAGGCCTGGACTCTCCGATGCGCGAGTGCAAAATTCCCAGCTCCGGAGCCCGGCCGGTTTCCAGATCCATGGTGCTCCTCGCCAGCCTTGGGTTTGTCGCGCTTCCCGCTGAGGCCGCAGCCGTGCTCAGCCCGCCTACGGCAGTACGGGTGGTGGCGCCTCCGGGCGCGCTCAACTTCGGTGCCTCTGTCGCCGGGCTCGGCGACGTCAACGGTGACGGGGCGGGTGAGGTGGTCGTGGGAGCACCAGGCTCGGATCACGCCTACGTGGTGTCCCCTGCCACAGGCACCGTCCTGCACGAGATCGCCGGTCCCAGTCAGGAGGCGCTCAACTTCGGGTTCGCCGTCGCGGCGGTGGGTGACGTCGACGGCGACGCGGTTGTTGACCTGGGGGTGGGCGCCCCGTCCGGCGTGCCCACGGCCGGAGGGCAGGCCTTCCTGTTCTCCGCCGCCACCGGCGCTGTGCTCCGTGGGCTGACCCCGGCGAGCGGCGGCGCCCATGCCGGCTTTGGCCAGTCCGTCGCCGCTAGCGGCGATCTCTCCGGTGACGGTGTGCCCGACGTGGTCGTGGCCTCGTCCGCTTCTGAACACCACGCCGGAAGCGTCTTCGCCTTCTCCGGGAGGGATGGGGCACAGCTGTGGTCCCGGTCGGATCCCACGCCGCAGTCCGGCACTCGGACGGCATTCGCCCGAGCGGTCGCCGCCTCCCCCGACGTTTCCGGCGACGGGGTGGCAGACGTCCTCGTCGCCGCTCCCTCCCCCAGCGTCTCCTCCTCCAGCCAGCCCGCCCCAGGTGGGGAGGACCTCGTCAGTGGTCTCCTGGCCGGGGTTCTGGGCGTCGTGGCCAGCCTGACCAGCACGCCACCTCCCGGCCAGGTGCACGTCCTGTCCGGCGTCAACGGCGGCGTCGTGCGGACGATCTCCGATCCGGCAGCCGCCCCCGGGGACGTCTTCGGGGCGGCGATGGCGACCATCGGTGACCAGGACGGCGACGGGATGGTCGACCACCTCATCGCCGAGGCGGGGGCCAACCAGCTGCACGTGTACTCCGGGAGGGACGGGTCACTCCTCGGTTCGAACCCTGTGCCGGGCAACGTCAAGGCCCCAGCGGCTCTCGCCTTGGCTCAGGCGGGCGACAAAGACGGCGACGGGCGGGAGGATGCCTGGGTCGGTGTCCCTGCCGCTCGAAGTGCCTACCTCGTGAGCGGTTCCGGCGCCGTGCTCGCCTCCTCGTCCTCGCCGTCAGCTCAGGGCTCCTTCGGAGCCGCGGTTGCCACCCTCGCCCGTCCCTCGAGCGGCGGCGCCGAAGTGGTCGTGGGCGATCCGACCGAGCCCGGCGGTGGCGCGGTGTACGTCGTGCAGACTGAGCCGAGCGTGGTGGTGGCGGCCGAGCCGGTGCTCGTCCGTACTCAGGCGCAGACCGCAACCTCGACGACGGTTCCCAGCACCACGACGACCTCGACGACGGTGTCCACGACGACAACGGCCCCGACGACAACGATCGGGGCGAACGGCGCCGGTCCCACGGCAACCCTCCCCAAGCCGCCCAGCGCAGTGACGACCGATTCCGTCCTGCCCGACACAGGAGGTGTCGACCGGTCGACGCTGGGCGCGCTGGCGATGGCGCTCGGGCTTGGCGGGATCACCGCCCTCCGCCGGCGCCAGCAGGGTCGTCTGTGAAGAGCGGGTGACCGACGGAGTCGATGCAGGGCGAGTCGCGACCGGCGCTGCGGGGGGAAGCGGGTGTCTCCTTGGTCGAGGTTCTGGTCGCCATGTCCGTGTTCGCCGTCGTCCTCGTCGGGTTGACGGGAGTCCTCATCTCCGGCGTCCGTTCGGTGGGCGACCAGCGGCTGCGGACGGCGGCGACACGAGTGGCGATCGACCACCTCGAGACGCTGCGCGGTCTCCCGATCGACCAGCTCGACGGGCAGGCAGGAACGCGAACCGTGACGACGGCCGACGGAAGGGCGTTCACGATCGAGACCACCGTGGCCCGCATCGACGCTGCCTCCGGCCTGCCGGCAATTGCCGGTGCGGTCAGACAGATCACGGCGCTCGTGCGGTGGGTGTCGAACGGCGCCTCGCGCCAGGTCTCCTACACCACGGCCATCGCCCCGGCCGACGCGGGACCGGCCGCCGCCGCGCAGGCGATTGGCACGATCAGCATGTTCCCGAGCCCCGCGGTCACCGATGCCTTCGGCCGCCCAGAAGCGGACATCCAGGTCACCGTCCCGTTGGTGGGCTTCGCCGCCGATGCGCTCGTCCACCTGTCGTGGACCAACGCCGATGGCACCGCCGGTGCCAAGACCCTGACCAGCACCACCGGGCTGAACTGGAGAGGCAACATCGCCAAGGAGCAGCTGCTCGCTCGGATCGAAACCGACGGCCGCGGGGAAGTGCAGTTCAGGGCGGCGGCCGGCAGCCTGGTCGCCGTCTACACCCTCGCCATGCAGAGGGCGGCGGCCAGCCCACCGGCCATCACGAGCGCCTCGATCGACCGGAACCCGGTGACCGTGGCCAAGCGCTCCGCCGGACGGTCCTGCGGCGACCGCAATCAGTGCCAGAACACCACCGATGTCGTCTTCACCCTGACCACGACCGGCCTCGACCCCACCCAGGACTCCGTGATCCTCCAGTACCAGCTGTACGACGGGACCTTCCAGGAAGTCCCCCTCACACCCGTGGGTGGGCAATGGCGGGTCACCGTCCGCCAGAAGACGACGAAGTTCCTGGCCGGGACCGCCCGGGGCTTTCGCTTCACCGCCATTCGGACAGCCGACGGGGCCACGGCGGCAGCGACGGTCGAGCGCGACGTCGTGACGACGTGAGCTCTCCACGGCGACTCAGAGGGGAGGATGGCGTAACCCTGGCCGAGCTCCTGACGGTGATGGCCGTGTCCTCCGTCGTGATGGGCTTCATCACCGCCACGGTCGTGAACGCCCTTGGGACCCAGCGCCGGCAGACGGCCCAGGTCGCCGCTCTCAACGACGCCAAGCTGGCCTTCGAACGTGTGACCCGCGACATCCGGGCCGCCGACCCGCTGCGGGTGGCGGCGCTCGATCTGATCCGCCTCGACGTCCGGGACGCAGGCGGCACAGTTCGCACCCGCACGTATGCACGCGATGGCGACCGGATGGTGGTGACGGACGCGGCGACGGGCCAGACCCGGTCCCTCGTCGGCGACGTCGCCACAGACCAGCCGTTGTTCCTGTTCCATCTGGCCGACGGCTCGACTGTCACGGGGGAGGGAACGGTCGACCCCCGCTCCGTACGTTCCGTCACCGTGCAGCTGCGCGTGCAGCCCGAGGAGACCGGGCCCGTGGTCGACCTGCAGAATCGGGTCCTGCTGCGTAACGGGGAGTCGTAGAGGATGCTCGGGGTCCGGTCCGAGCGCGGCAGCCTGCCGCTGGCGATGCTGGCGACCCTCGTCGTCGGGAGCCTCATCACCGTCCTGGTCGGGACGGTGGTCACCGGCGAGCGGCAGACCCGGTTCGACCAGGGCTTCGAGCAGGCCCTGCAGGTCGCGGAGACGGGCTTGGACCGGATGGTGCACCTGATCGAGTCCCGGCAGCGGACGGACGACTTCTCCCTTCCGGACACGGCGGTGG
>JALZEC010000003.1 GCA_030862235.1 Actinomycetota bacterium
CGTTCGGGGCGAGCGGGTGGCGGTGCCCCGCAAGGAGTTCGAGCTGCTGGAGTTGCTGATGGTCAATGCTGACCGGGTCCTCACGCGAGAAGCGATCCTCGACCAAGTATGGGGCCCGGGCTACGTCGGTGACACGAAGACGCTCGACGTCCACATCAAGCGGCTCCGGGCGAAGATCGAACCGGACTCCGCGCAGCCCCGCTACATCACGACCGTGCGCGGCGTGGGGTACCGGTTCGAGGCGGCCGTGACCACCGGAGGTGACCGTTGACCGAGACCCGCAAGGCGTTCCACGAGGAGATCGACGAGATTGCCAATGACGTCGTCCGGCTCGGGGCGATGGCCGTGCAGGCGGTGCAGGCCGGCACCGACGCCTTGCTCGAGGGCGATCTGACCGCTGCCGAACGCCTCGTCGCCAACGATCTCACGCTCGACGCGCTGATGCACTCCATCGAGGCGCGCACGTTCTTCCTGATGGCTCGGCAACAGCCAATGGCGGTGGACCTGCGGATGCTGGTCACGGTGCTACGCGTCATCCACGAGCTCGAGCGCACCGGCGACCTGATGGTCAACGTCGTCAAGGCGACGCGCCGGCTCTACCCCTACCAGCTCGACCCGAGGATCCGGGGGCTCCTGCACCAGATGCGCGAGCAGGCGAGCGCGCAGCTCACGGTTGCCGTCGAAGCGTTCGCCAAGCGTGACCCGGCCCGCGCCGCCGCCCTCGGTGACATGGACGACGTCATGGACGACCTCCAGAAGGATCTGTTCCGGGCCATCTTCTCCCTCCAGGTCACGGATGAGGGCATCCTCCAGGAGGCGGTGCAGATCGCGCTGATCGGCCGCTACTACGAGCGGATCGCCGACCATGCCGTCAATGTGGGTGAACGGGTGGCATTCATCGTGACCGGTGAGGGCCTGGAGCCGCATCACGCGGCGGTGGGGCGCCGACCTTCCACCTAGGACGCCGACTCGAACGGGGTCCGTCGAGAGGACTCGGCGAGGACTTCGAGCCTCCGGCCGAACAGCTTCTCGAACAGCTCGCGCTTGCGGCGGGCGCCCCAGACGTCCACGTCGGCGTCGCCGGAAGAGGCCACCATGAGGCGGACCCGGTGGTTCCCGATCCGCAGGCGCACCTCCTCGACCGACCCCGAACGACTCCGATCGAGCCCGTCGGCGACCCGTAGGAGGGCGGCCAGCTTTGGGACCCGTTCGTGCCACTCCGGCCCGAGGGACGCCAGCGGCTCGCGTGAGCTCCTCGGATCGCCACCTCGGTGATATCGCCCGAGCGCGGCCAGGACGTCCACCTCCTCCGGGGGGAATCCGCGGAGGCGGCCGTGCTGGATCAAGTAGGCGGTGTGCTTGTGATGCGCCTCGTTGGACACATGAGCACCGATGTCGTGAAGGAGGCTCGCCAGGTCGAGGATCTCCCGGTCGTGCGGGCCGAGGCCGTGAAGAGGCAGCGTCTGGTCGAACAGCTGGAGGGCGAGCTTTGCCACCTGGCGGCTGTGCACCTCGTCCCAGTTGCACCTGTGGCAGAGCTCGAGCACCGACGCCCGGCGGATGGCTCGAGGGTCACCGCTCCAGTCGGCGGCATCATGATGGCCGATGGCGTCGAGCACGATGCCTTCACGCAGCGCCCATTCGCTGACCGTCATCTCCTCGAACCCGAACAGCTCCATGGCCGTGAGGAGGAACAGCGATCCTGCGACGATGATGTCGGTCCGCCCGGCGTCGAGTCCCGGTATGCGGGCTCGGGTCGCCGCCGGCTGGGCCAGCAGCTCCTTGTGGATCGGGATCAGCTCGTCCCGGGAGAAACGAAGTTGGTTGACCGAGGCGGGGACGGCGCCCGCCCTCCTCGCTGCCACCATCCGGGCGAGGGTGCAGAGCGTGCCGCTCGTGCCGACGACGAGGGCCGGATCGTGGGGGGCAACGTCGTTGGCCAGCGGCGCCAGCCCGGCGGTAAACGCCTTCCGGAGCCGCCGGACGTCGCCCTCGGATGGAGGATCGTGGCGGACCAGTTCGGCGGTCAGGCGGGCCACGCCGAGCTTCAGGCTCGAGGACCAGCGCAGGCCCCGGCGGTCGCCGACCATGACTTCCAGGCTTCCGCCACCCATGTCGAAGGCGAGGGCCGGCGCCGGGTCGATGACCACGCTGGCCCGGATGGCCTCGAAGATCAACCTCGCCTCCTCGGCCCCGGTGATGACCCGGACGTCGACGCCCGCCTCGTCGCCGATGCGATCGACCAGCTCGCCGCCGTTCTCCGCCTCCCGGATGGCGCTGGTTGCGCAGGCGACGATCTCCTCGCACCCGGCGGCGTCCGCCAGGGAGCGGAACCGGGCCACCGTCGCCACCGCTCGGGCCGCGTCAAGCTCCGGTACCCACCCCTCACGGGCGACCACGTCCCCGAGGCGGAGCATCTCCTTCTCCTTGGCGAGGGGGACGAACGTCCGGTCGCCGTGGGCATCGACGATCAGAAGGTGGAAGGAGTTCGTACCGAGGTCGAGGGCGGCGATGCGCATGATCCGTCCGAAGCTAGGCGTGGTCAGGGGGCCGGGAGGTACATAGCCGACACAGCGCGTCCCGAATCATCCTGCTCGCACTCCCAGGACGAGCCCTTGGCGCACGGATAGTCGCGGGGCAGCGCGAGGCCGTCTCGCTCGACCAGCGCGTCGAGCAAAGTCGGGATGACGTCGCCGTGGGTGCACAGGGCCGTGGTGGCCGGACGGACGGACCGGAAGAGCGCCACCACGTCGTCGGCGTCGACCCCTTCGGCCAACGATTCGCTCGTCTCGACCTCGAGGTCCAAACGGTCGGCCAGGGGCTGGACGCTCTGCACGCACCGCAGCGACGGGCTCGAGACGATCCTCTCGATGCCGCGATGGGCAAGGAGTTCGGCGATCCTCTCGGCCTGCCTCTGCCCCTTCTTGCTCAGGGGCCGGATGTCGTCCGCTTCCTCCCACTCATCCCTGTTTCCGGCCAAGGCATGGCGGATGAGGAAGACGGTCACGGAAGGGCGTCGAGCGATGCGAGAACAGCCTTGTCACGGTCATAGCTCAACAGGCGGGGTGCATCGGTCGCCTGCACCCACCTCGCCTCGTCCACCTCCCGGTTGGACCGAAACTCGCCGCCCACCGGTTCCATCGCCCAGTAGCGCACGAGCTTCGGTCTCCCCTGCGAATCCTCGTACTCGCTGGATGCCAGCTCGGCTCCGGCGACGCACTCCATGCCCGTCTCCTCGGTCACCTCTCGCAGCGCCGCGGCCAGGTGGTCCTCGCCCGAAGCGAGCTTGCCCTTGGGAAAGCTCCAGTCGTCGTACTTCGGGCGGTGGACGAGAAGTACTTCGAGCTCGCCCTCGGGGGAGCGGCGCCAGAGCACGCCGCCCGCAGCGTGGACGATTTCGTCCGCCGGCACGTCGTCGTTCACGCCAGCCAGGCCCGCAACTTCTTCTTGTTCGCCTTCTTCCAGCTGTCGCGCCATTCGCGCCGGCAGCGACGGACCTCGGCCCGTTGAGCGGCCAGGAGCTCGCCCAGGACGAGCGCCTGGGGGACGTTCGCCTCGGCCACCGCCGCCCGCAGCCAGGACTCGGCGACGACGGCGTCGTGGTGGTTCCCCAGGACGCCCTGGACTGCGGCCACCGCCTCCGAGAAGCGGCGAGCCTTCTTGCCGAAGACCGGTATGGCTGCTTCCGCCGCATACCGGGCTCGCTTGGTGCGGATCCGCACGCCGTGCAGATCTTCGTCGGACGGTGCCGACGGGAGGCGGCGCACAGCCCGGCGCAATTGTCGCCACGGGCCCAAGACCAGTTCCGGAACCACCTCCTGGGCTGGGCCTCCCGCTTCTCCCACCAGCTGCGGGTCATTGGCGGCGGCGACGAGCCGGTCGAGCAGCGCCAGATAGCGCTCCGACCGCATCGTCGCCAGCAGGCGCGTCCGAGCCCCCTCCCGTTCGTCGGCCAGCCGGCGGAGTACGGGAGCGAATCCGGCGGCGTCCACCTCGGGAAGATCCGTAGCCTGACCCCGCAGCCTCTCGGTCAGCACGTCGGCGTCGCGCACCTCGCCAAGGGCCGAGGCGATCCACCTCAGCTCCTCACGGAGGGGGGTGGCCCACTCGCTCGAAAGCAGCGGCGCGAAGGTCCGCAGGTCGGAGCGGAGGCGACGCGTCCCCACCCGCGCCTGGTGCACATCCTCCGGATCGTCGCCGATGCGGACGCCAGGGTCGTGGCGGAGCACCCGGGTGACGGAGCGGGCGATGGCGAGGCGCACGACATCCCCTGCGGTGCACTCCTCGGGCAGGGTCGGGACGGCGATCTCGGGAGGGGCGGCAGCCTTCGCCCCGAGGGCGTGGATCAGCTTCGGGGTGGGGTCGGGATCGCCGGCGCCGGCGGCGCGGAGACGCGAGACGAGGCCGTCGAGCAGGTCGGCCGGCGCCTGCCCGGTGATCTCGGCTTCGACCTCCAGGAAGCGGGCTGCCACTCGCCTCCCCTCGAGCACGGACACCTCGTCACAGACGACCTCCGCCAGCGGGCATCCCTCTTCGTCCCGCAGCTGCACTCCTTGGCGCTTGGTACGCAACCGGGCCACCGGAACCAGCGAGGACGTACGGACGTAGGCGCTCACCAGATCGGCAGCGCCGACGGGTGGAGTCCCCGGGGGCGCGGCGAACGTCAGCTCTCGACGAGCGAGCACGGGACCATCGCCGCCGTCGGAGAGCTTGACCGTCCAGCCCGCGCCGTCACCGTCCCGGAAGCGGAGGGTGATGCCCCAGCGCGCCAGCCGCAGATCGGACGTGTCGTAGTACACAGCGTCGAGCGTGCGAGCGGCCATCGGTTCGACGGTGATGCCGTCCACGATCCCCTCGAGGTTCGGGAGCGAGAAGCCGGCCCAGGCGGCCAGCTTGACCTCACGCTCGACGCCGTTCCGGGCCGGGGCGAGCGAGGTCGGCATCGTTGTGGCCACGCTTCTCAGCCGATCCGGACCTCGTTCGTCCGCCGCCTGCGCCCTCGCTCGTGCGCCAGCTCCTGGAGGCGCTCGTGGGTGTTGACGTCCTTCTCGGTGGACACGCGGTTCCAGGTGCCGTCACCGCTGAGCTGCCAGGCGAGCGTGTCGTCGGCGAGGTTGACGTCGAGGATCTCCTGGAGCCGGGCTTGGAGCTCGGGACGCTCGACCGGCACCACCGCCTCCACCCGTCGATCGAGGTTGCGAGGCATGAGGTCGGCCGAGCCGATCAGGAAACGCCGGTTTTCCCGGCGGCCGAAGGCGAAGATCCGTGAGTGCTCCAGGAA
>JALZEC010000014.1 GCA_030862235.1 Actinomycetota bacterium
TGTCGAACCAGCGGATCCCGCCCTCGGCGGGGATGACGAAACGGATGTCAGGCCGGTCCCGCTGGAGCTGGATGATGTCGCCCGACCAGGCCAGGCAGGCGGCGAACTGGCCGTTGGTCAGGGCGTCGACGAACTCGTTCCCGGTGAAGCGGGCGATCTGTCCATCCCGCTCGGCCGCCTCCAGCCGGTCGAGGGCGCTGTGGGCGGCAGCGAGGGTGGCCCGCGAAGGGTCGGCGCCCTGGGTCAGCATCACCAGTGCGACCGTCTCGCGCATCTCGCTGACCATGCCGATGCGGCCACGGAGGGCGGGGGTGAAGAGGTCGGCCACCGCCCGGATCTCCCTGCCCGTCAGCGCCGGGTTGTAGGCGATGCCGGTGATCCCAACCTGCCAGGGCATGTGGTAGCGGGCACCGCGGTCCCAGGGCATGCCCAGGAAGGCGGGGTCGACGTTCACGTGGTTGGGCACCCGTTCGATGGGGACCTGCTCGAGCCAACCGCGGTCGAGGAGGCGGGCGACCGCCCAGTAGGTGGGGACGATCACGTCGAAGCCGGTGGGCCGGTCCCGGCCCAGGGTCGGCTCGAACACGTCGGCGAACGCCTCCTCGTTGCCGTTGTACTCCTCGACGTAATCGACGGGGGCGCCCGTCTCCTGCTGGAAGCGGGTAACGGTTCCCGCAACGCCGGCGTCGTCGGGATCGATGTAGTCCGGCCAGTTGAGGACCCGGAGGGTGCCGGTGGCCTGGTCGTCGTCGGAGCCGCCCAAAGGAAAGGTGCAGCCGCTGGCGGCACCGGTGGCGGCGCCGGCGACGATGGCCCCGGCGGCGCCGAGGAACTGCCGCCGGGTCAGTCTGGGCCGGCGGGTCAGGCTGGGCCCGCGGGTCAGTCTGGGCGGTCGGGGCGGTCCGGGGAACGGGGGTCTCGCCATCAGCGGTACTCGTTGATGCGCAGCTGGAACCCGGCCAAGGCGGCGGCCGCCGCGGCCAGCGGCAGGAGCAGGGTCACGGCGGTCAGGCCCCCGAGGCGGCGGGAGGCGTCCTCCAAGCCGCCGAGGAACTGGGTTCGGTTGTCGCCGAGAACGGACTCGACCGAGAAGTTGAAGCCGTTGAAGGCGGCGCTGGACGGTCCCACGGCGATCGCCCGCCGCTGCGTGGCGTCGCTCGTCGACGTGAGGTCGGCCACGGTATCGGCGTAGCGCTGCCAGCGGACGAGCATCTCGGCCGCCGCCGCCCGCTCCCGGGGGGAGTCGGCCCTGGCTGCGGCGGCGGTGAGGAGCCCTCCGCTCGGGCTGATCTCGCCGAGACGAGCTTGCTGCACCGTCTCGTCGGTGACCGGTTGGGACGCGAGGTCGGCCGCCGCCTGCTCGGCGCTCACCCGGCGGGCGGGGTCGCCGGTGATGACGTTCACCGTCTGGTCTGCTTTGGCCCGGAAGCCGGTGGTCTGGATGCGGGCGGTGAGGGCGATGGATTCGAATCCCTTGTCCCGCGCCTCGGACAGGTCGTTGCCCGAGCGCAGGTTGGCGGTCGCCAGCCAGCCCGTGCCCACGGCCAGGGCGAGGGTGGCGAGCACCAGGGGAGGGTTCAGCAGCCGCCGGCTCAGTCGGGTGACGACCCGCTGGCCGGCGAGGAGGATGAGCAGGGCGACCACGCCGAGGGCCACCGCCACCACCACGCCCGAGTCCCGGCGGTCCTCGTCCCGGGTGAACCGCTGCTGCGTCGCCCGGGTGAGCTGGGCCGCCTCGTTGGCCACCGCGGAGCCCAGCAGGTTCAGGGCGTCGACGAGATAGGTGGACGCGGCCGCGTCCCCCACCCGGTTCAGCGCCCGGGCCGCTTCGACCAGTCCGGCGTAACGGGTCACCTGGGTGGAGAGGCTCTTGAGGGACTGGTGGCTGGCCCGGTCGTCGCCGATCAGCGACGACACGTCCTCCAGCTGCTGGCTGGCCCGGGCCAGGGCCTCCTCGTACAGGCGCCGCTGTTCGGGGTCCTCCTGGCGGCCGGACAGGAAGGCGGCACTGGCGGCGGCGTCGGCCTCGGCCAGGCTGGCGACCAGTTGCTGGGTGGCGACGAGCACCGGACCGCTGTTGTTCCGGATGCGATCGGTGCCCGCCCGCAGGCTGGCGGCGGCGGCCGTGGCCACCACGGCGATGGCGACAAGGGTCAGGGCGATCCCGGCCGACCAGAGGCGGTACCGCCCTGGAGTCGTCGCCCCGAGCGCCCGCAGCCGCCCGAGCAGCCCGGACTGGTTGTGCTGCACCAGCAGCTCGCCCGTCCGGGCGTCACGGAGCACGTTCACGCCGTGGCGGCGCCGCGCTTGAGCGTGATCCGGGTCCAGGCCCCGACGAGGAGGTAGTCGCCGTTGAGGAGCAGCCTCTCCTCGCCGGCGGCGATGGGCGTCTTCACCCCGCCCACCCGGGTGCCGTTGGTCGAGCCCTGGTCGATCACCACCCACGACCCGTCCGGGCGCCGACGGAGAACGGCGTGGCGCCGGGACACGCCGGGGTCCTCGGGGGACGCACCCAGGTCGATGTCGGGGAAGATCCCGCGGGTGTCGCTGCGCCGACCGATGAGGATCTCGTCGGACACGAGCGGGACCTCCCGGGGGGCCACGTCCTCCGGGAACGTGACGGGGACGTCGGCGTTCTGGTTCCCCTCGTAGAACTCACGGTCAGCCTCGAT
>JALZEC010000036.1 GCA_030862235.1 Actinomycetota bacterium
CCTCGACGGCCCGACTCGCGGTCGTTGCCCCAGCCGCTTTCACGGCCGTTCCAGCTGTCGGCGACCAGCGCAAGCCCCCATCGACACCTCCCCGAAGCAGACCGGCGGCTAGCAAGCGGATTTACCAATCGCCCACCACAGGCTCTCACCCAGTCTGGCTCAGGGGAACAACCAGAGAGGGCAGAGTGAGCGATGCTAATCAGTGCACGGGGTTGCGATCTCAGTCCCGCAGGATCCAGAACAGGAGGGCCTGCTCATTGAGCAGGTTGCGCCATCTGGAGGCTGGAGGTCGGGGATCGCGCTCTTGAGGCGGTCTCGGGGGACGGCCATGCCTGCCTCCTACAGCGCTGCTAACAACAGTAGCGCCGGAGGTGAGCGAAAGCGACACTGATCTCGGTACAGATGTCGGTACAGGTCTGAGCGAAGGCTCAGCGTCGTCGCCCGTTCTCTAGCGCAAGAAGGGAAGCGCCCGATGTGCTTCAAGAACCTCCCCATCCAGTTCGACGAGACCGGCAAGGCCCGTCTGCGTGAGGGCGTCGCCGATCCCTACGCCGTCACGCCGACCCCGGGGCGAGGCTACGTGCGGCGCCGACCGGCGCCCGGCGCTCAACTGGCCGCGCCGCCGCGGCTCCGCGAGTGGTCGATCGACCCGATGACCCGGGTGGCGGGGGCGCTCGCCGTCCATACCGTGTTGGACCTCGAGAACCGGCGAGTCGTGGAAGCCCACGCTCGGGCCATGCTCTTCCGCGGGTACGAGGTCATTCTCCAGGGCCGCGACCCCCGCGACGCCATTGACATCTCGTCGCGCGCCTGCGGGGTGTGTGGCGGCACCCACGCCACCGTCTCCTCTCTTTGCCTCGACATGGCCTTCGGCGCGTGCCCCCCGCCTCTGGGCATCGAGGTTCGCAACCTCGGCGAGGTCGCAGAGATGTACTACGACCACCCGCTGCACCTCGGGCTGCTGGCCGGTCCCGACTACTCCACGGCGCTGGTGTCAGTGACCAACCCCGAACTGGTCACCCGGGCCGAGAAGACGCTCGCCCCCAACGCAGACATCCATGGCTACACGACCATCAAGGACCTCATGGACGCCATGAATCCGCTCACCGGGAAGATCTACCTCGAGGCGCTCGAGTGGACCCGGGTGGGGCGGATCATGTGCCAGCTGATGTACGGCAAGTTCCCCCACCCCTCGACGCTCGTTCCCGGGGGCGTGTCGACGACGATCAGCACGTCGTCGTTCAACGAGTACTACACCCAGCTCGGCAAGATCATGGACTTCGCCAAGGTCCTGCCGCGGGTGTGGGACGACCTTTGCGACTTCTTCGTGGCCTGCAACCCGGACTACGAGCAGGTCGGAGCGCGACCGAACAACCTCATCCAGACTGGGATCTGGGACGACTCCCAGGCCTACGACGCGACGTATGCCAACGTGAACGTGTGGGGCAACCGCCGCTGGGCCAAGCCGGGCGTGATCGTGGACGGGAAGCTCGTCACGACCAACCTGACCGACATCAACATGGGCATCGAGGAGTTCGTCGAGCACGCCTTCTACGAGGACTGGACCAACGCCGGGCCGCAGAAGTTCAAGACCGACCTCCTCGGCAACCCGCTCTCCCCATATCACATGTGGAACAAGACCACCATCCCCAAGCCGACTGCCACCAACTTCCGCGACAAGTACACATGGGACACCGCTCCCCGCTGGGACCGCCAGAGCATGGAGACCGGCACATACGGGCGGATGTGGACGACGGCGCTCGCCGCGGCCACCCCGGAGAACCCGTTCTTCGAAGCGACCGGCGACGGACTGCGCATCACCCTGCCCCGCCACGCCCTTCCGGAGACGGAGCTCTTCTGGCCGGTGCCGGGGACCATCAACGCCCTCGAGCGCAACCGGGGACGCGCCTACGCCCTGGCCTTCACGGCGGCCATCGGCATGAACTGCCTGCTGAAAGCCTTCGAGTACTGGCGCCGAGGTGAGACCAGGGTCCACACCCCGTTCAAGATCCCCCAGGACCACCGCATCGCCGCCGGCTTCTGGGAAGCGAGCCGGGGCTACCTCACCCATCACTTGGAGATGGACAAGGGCAAGATCGTCAACTACCAGATCAACACTCCCTCGACGTGGAACTCCGCGCCCCGGGACCCGTTCGGGACTCCCGGTCCCTACGAGGAGGCCGTGTTGGACACACCGCTGCTCGAGTCCGTCCCGGCCGACCACATCAAGGGCATCGACGTGCTCCGGGCCATCCGCAGCTTCGACCCCTGCATGCCCTGCACCACCCACATGGACACGGGCAGAGGCGTCATCGTGCGGGACGTCAACTCCTGCGGGTGCACGCTCGAATGAGCGAGGTGGCGGCCAGGACCCGGGGCCGAGCGCTCGTCGCCGGGTTCGGCCGCCCGGGGATGCGCGACCTCGACTTCGGGCGGCAGCTGATTCGGTACCTCGAGGCCCTCGACTGGCCC
Source organism: Actinomycetota bacterium (assembly GCA_030862235.1). Classification (GTDB taxonomy): domain Bacteria; phylum Actinomycetota; class Acidimicrobiia; order Acidimicrobiales; family AC-14; genus JALZEC01. The sequence continues at coordinate 2,473 of JALZEC010000036.1, forward strand.
GAGGGAGTGGTCATCGAGGACCTCTCCTACGCCGCCCCTTTGGTCCTGCACCGGCTGCAGGAGCTCGAGCCGGCCAAGGTGGTCCTTGTTGGCGCCGCTGCTCGGGACTTCGATCCCCCTGGCGCCCTGCGCCGCTATCGGCTCGACCTCGCCGCTCCCGGTCCCGAGGAGGTTCACAAGAGCCTGGAGGAGTCGGTTCAGGGTCTGGTCGACATCGACCACACCCTGGCCGTCGTCCGCCACTGGGGCGCGCTTCCGTCGGAGACCGTGGTGATCGAGGTCGAACCCGCCGACTGCTCGTTCGGCCCCGGCTACAGCGACGAGCTGGACGCCGCTTTCGACC
>JALZEC010000082.1 GCA_030862235.1 Actinomycetota bacterium
GCCCGGGCCAGGTTGCGCCGGACCGCCTCGGCCGCCGCCTCCCGCTCCCGCCGCTCGGCCCGTGCCTCCAGGTAGACCTGGTAGCCGCCTGCGTGCTGGTAGTCCCGGCCGCGGTCGAGCTCGAGCACCCGGGTGGTCAGCCGGTCGAGCACGTGTCGGTCGTGGGTGACGAGGACCAGTCCTCCGGTGAAGGAGGCGAGCCGGTCCTCGAGCCAGGTAATGGCGTCCAGATCGAGGTGGTTGGTCGGCTCGTCGAGGATCAGGAGGTCGACCTCTCCGACCAGTACCCGGGCGAGCGCGACCCGCTTGGCCTGACCTCCGGACAGGGTCCCCACGTCGACGCCCGTGAGGCCGCCCATCCCCAACCGGTCGAGAATGGCGGCGGCCTCCCAGTTCGGCCCCACCGCCTCCTGCACGGTTCCCGGGGGCAAGGCCGGGCGCTGGCTGAGGAACCCCACCCGCACGCCGCGTCCCCGGCGGATCACGCCTTCCTCGGGTTGGAGCTCCCCGGCGAGCACCCGCAGGAGCGTCGACTTGCCCGTCCCGTTCCGGCCCACCACCCCCAACCGGTCGCCCGACTTGAGCGTCAGGGACAGGTCCTCGAACAGCGCACGCTCCGGCCGCCGGACGGCCAGGTGCTTGGCGTCGACCAGGATCACGACCGGTCTGGCGGCCCGTGGTGCTTCGGGTACCGGCCCGCCATCTCCGTGTGAACGGCGGCGTCCTCGGCGGCGAGGGCGGCAGCCATGCGCACGCGGCTGTCGCGACGATCGGCGTCGAGTTCGGCGACCACCAGGAAGGCCTCTCCGCCGAGCGGGTCGCCGTGGGGCACCCACGCCCCCTGCCCACCCCGCAGCCGGAAGCGGCCCCGGCCCTGGGCCTGGGCGATGCGATCGGGATAGGCCAGGGCCAGCACCCTCCCGGTGTCCGCCAGGTCGATTCCCGCGGGCCGCAGACCCACCCGCTGCCCGAGCTGCTCCGCTCGCCGCCGGGCCGCCCCCACCGCCGGTCCGTCCATCGCCGGGTGCCGCGCTGCCCGCTCGGCGATCAACCGCACCCGCTCGTTCACGTCCGTCGGCACGTCGTCCGGCCGCCCACGCAGCACGTCGCGCTCCTCGAGCAGGGCGGCCAGCACACAGGCCAGCCAGCCGAGACCAAGGGGGAGGGCGCCCGTGACCATGCGGGCCAGCCTGGGATGGAGGGGGAGGTCGGCCATGGCCCGGCCCTCGGCCGTCGGCCTCCCCGCGCTGTCGAGCGCGCCCAGCGTCCTGAGCAGGGCGTGCCCCTCCTCCAGCGCTCGCTGGGGAGGAGGGTCGAGGAACGGCAGGGCAGTCGCCTCGGTGTCCCACACGGCGAGCTCGAGGGCGAACCCGGCCAGGTCGACCGATGCGATCTCGGGAGTGGGGAACGGCCGCCGGGCGGCCTGCTCCCACTTCGACCACAGCCGGTAGGTGACGCCCGGGCCGAGGCGCCCGGCCCGCCCCGCTCGCTGCTCCGCCGAGGAGCGGGAGATGGGGCCGGTGTGCAGCCTGGTCAGGCCCGTCTTCGGGTCGTAGCGGGGGGTCCGGGCCTGCCCGCTGTCGACGACCGTCCGCACGCCCTCCACCGTGAGACTGGTCTCGGCGATGTCGGTGGAAAGGACGACTCGGCGTCTACCGGCGGGCGACGGGGCGAGCGCCGCGTCCTGCGCGGCCAGAGGGAGGGCCCCGAACAGCGCCCGGACGTCCACGGAGGCCGGCAACACTTCGGACGACAGCAAAGCCTCGACCCGCCGGATGTCGCCCGCCCCAGCCAGGAAGACGAGCACATCGCCCTCCTGCTCGCGCAAGGCCCGCAGGACGGCTCCCGGCACGGCGTCCGCCAGCCGCTGGCGAGGACGGGGCGGCAGCCATCGCACCTCGACCGGGTGCTGGCGACCCTCGCTCAGAACGACCGGCGCCGGGTCCTCGTCCCCGCCGAGAAGGGAGGCGACCCGGTCGGCGTCGAGGGTCGCCGACATGGCCAGCAACCGAAGGTCGGGACGCAGTCCCTCGCGGGCCGCCCCTCGACCACGACACCGCCCGCGAACGTCCTGCACGAGGGCAAGGGCCAGGTCGGTGTGCAGGTTCCGCTCGTGGACCTCGTCGAAGATCACCAGCGCCACTCCGGGGAGGGACGGGTCGTGCTGGAGGCGGCGGGTGAGCACTCCTTCGGTGACCACCTCAATCCGGGTCAGGGGCCCACACACCCGCTCGTCGCGGGTCGTGTACCCGACCGTCTCGCCCACCTCCTCACCGACGAGCGACGCCATCCGCCGGGCCGCAGCTCGGGTGGCCAGCCGTCTCGGCTCGAGCACGATGATCCCCCGGCCGTCGAGCCAGTCCTCCTGGAGGAGCCGCAGGGGAATGACCGTGGTCTTGCCTGCGCCAGGAGGTGCGCAGAGCACGGCCTCTCGCCGTGCCTGCAGGGCCTGCCGGAGCTCGTCGACGTGCTCCTCGACGGGTAACCCGGTCGCGCCCGGCCTGCTGCACACCGCGCCATTCTTCCGCCGGGCGGAGCGGCGGCGGGCCGAGCGGTCGGCTCACCGTCCGGCCGTCAGCCGGTCAGCGGCTTCCGGGGCTCGAGGATGAGTTCGATGTCGGAGGCCAGGCCTTCGACCTTCACGTCCTCTTCCACCACCTCGACCGTCACCCGGCTGCCGGCCAGCGGGATGCGGTCGACCCGCAGGTACCGGATCCATGGGGGCAGGCTGGGGCTGAGCCACACCTTCCGGTGGGGGACCCAGGGGTCGAGGCGAAGGATCGTGCGCAGGCAGAGCAGGGGCGAGGCGGCCGCCCACGCCTGCGGCGAGCAGGACGAGGGGTAGCTGACCGGGAAGGGCACCTCTTCGCGGCTCAGCCCCCCAAAGAGCTCGGGAAGGCGATTGCCAAGGTAGCCAGCGGCCTCCAGCAGGCCGTGGATGACGCGGTGCGCCTCCTCCACGAACCCGTACCGCACCAGACCGGCGGCGATGATGGCGTTGTCGTGCGGCCATACGGAGCCGTTGTGGTAGCTGATCGGGTTGTAGCCGACCATCGACCTGGCCAGGGTCCGGATCCCCCATCCGCTGAACATGTCCGGCGACAGGAGGTGTTGTGCCACGAGGGATGCCTTGTCCTCGTCGACGATGCCGGTCCAGAGGCAGTGGCCCATGTTCGACGCCAGGGCGTCAATGGGACGCTTCTCGGCATCCAACCCCATGGCGAAGTAGCCCCTGTCCTCCAACCAGAAGTCCCGGTTGAACGCCTCCTTGAGGGCAAACGCCTTGCTGCGCCACTTGGCCGCCGTCTGCTCGTCGCCCATCTCGTCGGCGAAGTGGGCCCTGGCCAGGTACGCGCCGTAGGCGTAGCCCTGCACCTCGCACAAGGCGATCGGTGGACGGGCGAGCGTCCCGTCAGCGAAGCGGACCGCATCCCCCGAGTCCTTCCAGCCCTGGTTGGCCAGCCCCCTGTCGGACGACCGCTTGTACTCGACGTAACCGTCCCCGTCCGAGTCCCCGAAGTGCTCGATCCACTCCATGGCCCGGTCGGCGGCAGGGAGGAGGGAGTCGACCAGCTCGGGCGCGAGCCCCCACCGGCGCAGCTCCCCGAGGAGCATGACGAACAGGGGGGTGGCGTCGGCCGTGCCGTAGTAGACGCGCCCGCCGCCCAGAGACAGCGAGGGGGCCTCCCCAAATCGCATCTCGTGGAGGATGCGTCCCGGCTCCTCGTCGTTGCGGGGGTCGACCTTCTCTCCCTGGAACCGGGCCAGTGTCTGGAGCACGCCGAGGGCCAGATCGGGGTCGACGATCAGCGCCATCCAGGAGGTGATCAGCGAGTCGCGCCCGAACAAGGTCATGAACCAGGGAGCGCCCGCCGCCACGACGGTTCGCTCCGGGTAGTCAGGGTCGAAGATCCGCAGAGCCCCAAGGTCTTCGGCGCTCTGGAAGACGACAGCCTCGAGGGGGGCGTGATCCGTCTGCACGGCAGGGACGTCGCGGCGCCACTGCTCCAACCGCTCGTGAGGCGTGGCCTGCTCCACCGGGGCCCCGCACCGATGGCGCGGCTCGATCTCCTCGTCCTCGATGAGCGGGGTGACCTGCACGCACGTGCGCCACTGGCCACGGGCGGGAACGATCACCTCGAAGGAGGCCAGGTTGGCCGACAGGTCGGGGCTCCCCGCCATCGAGATGCGGACGCCCTTGCGGACGGCTCCCCGACGGTGCCGGAAGATGATCGTGCTGTCCGCCGCCTCGGTCATCACCTCGCCGTCCCGGCGCGGTCGCCCCTCCTTGACCTCGAAGAGATCGGCGAAGTCGGAGTTGAACCCGAACTCGATGGAGCAGTATGCGGCCTCCTCCCCGTAGTTGAAGACGACGACGTCCTCCCGCATGCCCCGACCCACGTACCGGTAGCGGAACACGAGCAAAGCGCTGTCGGCGTGGCCCGACCGAGGGCGGGAGCGGAGGACGAAGGTGGCGGCGAACGGGCTCGTTCGTTCGGCGGAGAGGGGCTCCGGTACCTGGTTGTTGACCCGCACGTCGAAGCGGGACAGGAAGCGCGTGTCCCGGAAGAACAGACCCTGCGGGCTGTCGGGAAGGAGGTCTCCGGACGACCCGGAGATGCAGAACGCAGGCCCCTCGACAAGGGTGACGCTCCCGCCCATGGGGCCGAGCGAGGGCGTTGCCCCGGCATACGTCCACGGGTCAGTCACGCTCCCCGGCACCTTAGCGGCCATCGCTCGACCTATTTCCACTACCTAGGTAGGAGTAATAGACTTGGGTTCGTGGAGCCGGTCTTTGCCATCGAAGGGCTGCACGTCGCGGCCGACGGCGCCGAGATCCTCAAAGGGGTCGATCTCACCGTCCGTCCCGGCGAGGTGCACGCCCTCATGGGCCCCAACGGGTCGGGCAAGTCCACGCTGGCCAACACCCTCCTCGGGCATCCCGACTACCAGGTGAGCGCCGGCACCATCCGGTTCAAGGGTGAGGACATCACGGAGTGGTCCAGCGAGGCCCGGGGGAAGGCCGGCATCTTCCTCGCCTTCCAGTACCCCCAGGAGATCCCAGGGGTGTCGGTGGTGCAGTTCCTCCGCCAGGCCCTCTCCGCCCGCAAGGGCATGGAGCTCTCCGTGCTCGAGCTGCGGGTGGCGATCATGGAGTGGATGGCTCGGCTCGGAATCGACCCGTCGTTCGGCGACCGCTACCTCAACGAGGGGTTCTCCGGGGGGGAGAAGAAGCGTAACGAGATCCTCCAGATGGCCATCCTCGAGCCCGAGTTCGCCGTCCTGGACGAGACCGACTCGGGTCTCGACATCGACGCCCTCAGGGTCGTGGCCAATGGCGTGCAGGAGGTCCGTAAGGACCGCAAGGAGTTGGGTGTCCTGCTGATCACCCACTACCAGCGCATCCTGCGCTACCTCCAGCCCGACGTCGTCCACATCCTCGTCGATGGCCGCATCGTGGCGAGCGGCGGGTCCGAGCTGGCCGAGCGTTTGGAGCGCGAGGGCTACGACGCATGGCGGCAGTGACGACCCCGGCGTCGCCGCTCGCGCCGCCGGCGGTGCTCGATCCCCGCGCCATCAAGCGCGACTTCCCCATCTTTGAGGGCGACGAGACCCATCGGCGGCTGGTGTTCCTCGATTCGGCCGCCAGCTCGCAGAAACCCCGTCCCGTGCTGGAGGCGATGGAGCGCTACTACGAGACGACCCACGCCAACGTGCACCGCGGCGTCTACGCCATCGCCGAGGAGGCGACGGCCGAGTTCGAGGCGGCGCGCGCCGCCGTCGCCCGGTTCATCGGCTCGCCGTCCTCCCGCAGCGTCGTCTTCACCAAGAACGCCACCGAGGCCGTCAACCTGGTCGCCCACTCTTGGGGTCGCACCAACCTCCGGGCCGGTGACGTGGTCCTCCTGTCCGAGATCGAGCACCACGCCAACCTCGTCCCCTGGCTGATCCTCAAGGAGGAGCGGGGTATCGAGCTGCGCTTCCTGCGCCTGGGAGACGACGGCTACCTCGTCCTCGACGACCTCGAGCGCCAGGTGGAAGGCGTGAAGCTGGTGGCGATCACGGCCATGTCCAACGTCCTGGGCACGATCCCTCCTGCACGGCGCGTCGCCGACGCGGCCCACGCCGCGGGAGCCGTCGTCCTGCTCGACGGGGCACAGTACGTCCCCCACCTCCCAACCCAGGTCACCGAGCTGGGCTGCGACTTCCTCGTCTTCTCCGCCCACAAGATGTGCGGCCCCACGGGTATCGGCGCTCTCTGGGGGCGGGAGGACCTGCTCGAGGCCATGCCTGCCTTCCTCGGGGGCGGGGAGATGATCCGCGACGTGAAGCTCGACAGCTGGCTGCCGAACGAGCTGCCTTGGAAGTTCGAAGCGGGCACACCACCCATCGCCGAGGCGATCGGGTTCGGCGCCGCCGTCGAGTACCTACAGGGGTTGGGCATGGTCGCCGTGCGCGAGCACGAGCTGTCCCTCACCACGTACGCCATCGAGACCCTCAAGGAGCGCCACGGCAACGACCTGGTCATCCACGGTCCCACCGAGGTGCGAGAACGGGGTGGCGTGGTGTCCTTCTCGTACAAGGACATTCACCCTCACGATCTGGCCCAGGTGCTCGACCAGGCCGGGGTGTGCGTCAGGGCCGGCCACCACTGCGCCAAGCCTCTGATGCGCCGCCTCGGCGTGGCCGCCACCACCCGGGCCTCGTTCTACATTCACAACGACGAGTCCGACGTCGACGCCCTGTCGGACGCTCTCGTCTCCGCCGCCGACCTCTTCGCTGTCTAGGAGCGCGCCGTGGCCGGGCTGGAGGACCTCTACCGGGAGATCATCCTGGACCACTACCGCAACCCCCGCAACCGCGGCGACCTGCCGGTGCCGCCGGCGCTGCGAACGGAAGGGTTCAACCCGTTGTGCGGCGACGAGGTCATCGTCTACGTGGCCCTGGAGGACGGCTCCCTCCGGGACGTGAAGATCTCAGGCCAGGGCTGCTCGATCAGCCAGTCGTCGGCGTCGATGATGTCGGCCGCCATCAAGGGCAAGACCGTCGAGGAAGCGCGTGCCCTGATCCGGGCGTTCAAGGCCATGATGTCGATCCACGAGCACCGTCTCGACGGCGACGGCCAGGAGGTCAGCGAGGCGGTCCTGCCCGATCCCACCCTCGAGCTCGGCGACCTCGAGGCGTTGCGGGGCGTGGTGAAGTTCCCCGTCCGGATCAAGTGCGCGACCCTCTCGTGGAACACGCTGTCCCAGGCCTTGGACGAGTCCGAAGCGAGCTGACCCGAACCACACCAGTGACTAGCGCGCCCGTGGACGGCGATCGCATCCGCTCCCTCCTGTCCTCGGGCAGGCCGGTGCTCATGCCCGGCGTCTGGGACGCCCTGTCCGCCCGGTTGGTCGCCCAGGCCGGCTTCGACGTCTGCTTCCTGTCGGGCTACGCCACCGCCGCCACCCTCCTCGGCCTGCCCGACTTCGGGTACCTCACGGGCGCGGAGATGGCCGAGGTGGCCCGCCGCGTGTGCCGGGCCGCTCCCGAGGTGGCGGTGATCGTGGACGGCGACACCGGTCACGGGAACGCCCTCAACACTGTCCGCACGGTCGAGCTGTTCGAGGCCGCCGGCGGGGCAGGGATCTTCCTGGAAGACCAGGTGTGGCCCAAGAAGTGTGGCCACCTCCAGGGCAAGCGCGTGGTCCCCCGGGAAGAGTGGCTGACGAAGCTCAGGGCGGCGGTCGAGCACCGGGACAAGCTCTTCGTGGTCGCCCGCACCGACGCCCGGGCCGCCGTCGGCCTGGACGAGGCGTGCACGCGGGCCCAGATGGCGGCCGACGTTGGGGTGGACGCCATCTTCCTGGAGGCGCCCGAGTCCATCGAGGAGTTGGAGGCGGTGGCCAAGGCCACGCCCGGCGTCGTCCGCGTGGCCAACATGATCGAGGCGGGCAAGACGCCGCTGCTCACCCCGGGCGAGCTGCACGACCTGGGCTTCGACCTCATCGTCTCGCCCCTCACCGGCCTGTTCGCCGCCGCCCGGGCCTTGGCCGAGGCCTACGGCGTGCTCAAGGCCAAGGGCTCGTTGCGGGACGATCTCCACCTGGTGACGACGTTCGACGCCTTCAACCGCATCGTCCAGCTCGACGACCACTACGAGCTCGAATCCCGGTACTCGGAGGCGGGCGCCATCTCGCCCGCCTCCGACTGATGCTGTTGCGGCGGCTGCGCCGCCTTCCCGGCCGGGGCCCCAACCCGGGCCTCCGCCCGAGCGTGGGGACCCCTGCCCCACGCCGGGCCGTTCGGGCGGGCGCGATCTCGCCCGCCTCCGGGAGCGGGGTGGCGGACGGACCGAGGCCACTCTCGAGTTGAGAACGCGGCTCGGTGCGGGCCTCCGGGCCGGCCGCATCGCCTCGCTCCGCCCGCTCGCCCAGCGGGACTTTGCGCTGATGTGGGTCGCGGCCCTCGTCTCCAACATTGGGTCGTGGATGCAGACGGTGGCCGTCGGCGTGCTCATCACCGACCTGACCGGCCAGGCGGGCTGGACGGGACTGGTCGCGGCCGCCGCCTTCGTGCCCATCGGGGTGCTCTCGCCCGTGGGTGGCGCGATCGCCGACCGGATCGACCGCCGCCGCCTGCTGCTCGGCACGGCGATCGCCGAGGCGATCTTCGCTGCCGCCCTTGCCGTCGTGGTGGGGACGGGCCGGGTCAGCGCCGGGGTGGTGACTCTCCTGGTGCTGGCGGGCGGGTGCATGGTGGCGCTGAGCCTGCCCGCCTTCCAGGCCATCCTGCCCGACCTCGTCCCTCGCCAGGACCTCCTGGCCGCCAGCTCGCTGGGCCTGGCCGGCTACAACCTGGGCCGGGTGGCCGGCCCCGCGCTGGCCGGCCTGGTGCTGGCCGCCGGCTCGTTCACCTGGGCCTTTGCCCTCAACGCCGTCTCCTTCGGGGCGGTCGTCCTCGCCCTGATCCTCGTGCGTTTCCCCGCACCCGCTCCCTCCGACGAGCCTGGAGGCTTGGTGGCGCGGATCGTGGCTGGGGCCCGGGGAGCGGCGGCCGAACCCGGCTGCCGCCTGTCCATCCTCACCATCGCCGTGGTGGCGTTGCTGCTCTCGCCCTTCATCGCCCTTGTCCCGGCCGTCGCCATCAAGCTGTTCGACAGCGGCGAGACGGGGACCTCGATCCTGATCACGGCCCAGGGGGCGGGCGCGGTCGCCGGCGCCCTCCTGCTGGCGCCGGCTGCCCGGCGGGTGGGCCGGCGCCGCCTCCTGGTGGGGAACCTGGTCGTGCTCCCGTTGCTGATGGTGGCGTACGCCGCGTCTCCGAACCTGGCCGTGGCCGCGGTGGCCATCCTCGCCGTGGGGATGGCCTATGTGGGCGTCCTGTCCGGGTTGGGCACGGTCGTGCAGCTCCGGGCCCCGGCCACCCTTCGCGCCCGGATCCTCAGCCTGTACATGGTCGCCCTCGGCGTCGTCTACCCCCTCGGCGCCGTGGTCCACGGATTCCTGGGAGACGAGCTCGGCCTGCGCACCGTCACCGCCGGAGCCGCCGTGGCCTTCTTAGCCCTCGTCCTGGCCGTCCTCGCCCGCCGGCCCTCGCTGTCGGCCGGGTTCGACGACCCGGTCGCGCCGGATCACGCCGACCCCTCGGCGTCCCCGTCGGTCCTGCCTGCAAGCTGACCCCGACCGGGTCAGTGGCGGTTGCGGCTGCCTCAGCCCGGGCGGAACGGGGGGAGGCCGTCGCCTGGTTTCGACACCGCCCCGGCACCGAACGCCGCGGCCACCCGGTTCCAGCCGTCGCGGTCCCAGCCGCCGACCTTGTCCTCGACCAGGCCCTCCGACCCGACGACGAAAAGGGTTGGGACAGCACTGACGCCGAAGGCGTCCGCCACACGGTAGGGCGGGGGTTCGGACAGGGTGGGCACGTGCTGGCCGAACTTCTCGGCGTATCTCAGGAGCTTGGGTGCCGGGTCCTGGCCGATGGCCGTGACGGGCACGCCGCCGTCGGCCAGGGCTTGGACCTTGGGGGCGGTCATCTGGCAGACCGGGCAGGTCACCTTGAAGAAGGCGAGCACCGAGCGGCCCGCGGTCCACGGATCGCTGACCGGCTGGCCCGTGGCCATGTCCGGAAGGGTGAACGACGGGGCCCGCTGCCCGGGCGTGGCGATCACGGCTGAATCGTAGGGGAGCGGAGCACTAGGTTCGAGGTCGTGCCGGCACGGAGCGTGAGGACGCGGAAGACGTCCGTGGTCCTCCCCCTCACCCTCCTCCTGTTCGCCCTGGCCGCACCCGCCTGCTCCGGCCCTGACGCGGAGCTGTCGCGCCGCCCCCCGATCGTCGGCGGGCCATTCGACGACCTGCCGACCATCCCGCCGGCCGTTGCGGAGACGACGTCCACCACGGCGCCGGAGGAGGCAGAGCCGCCCCCCGGGCTGGGCGTGGGGTCGACCGGACCGACGGTGCTGACCATCGAGCAGAAGCTGGCCTCCCTCCGCTACTTCGTCGGGCAGGTGGACGAGGGCTACGACGGCGACACCCGGGACGCGGTGCTGGCCTTCCAGAAGGTGACGGGCATGGACCGCAGCGGCCGCGCCACTGACGACGTGGTGGCGGCGATCACCTCCACCAGCGGTCCGCCCGCTCCGCTCGTCCCCCGTGGGGGCTTCAAGCGGGTCGAGATCGACCTCGAACGGCAGGTCCTGTTCCTGTACGAGATGAACAACCTGGATCTGATCCTCAACGTGTCGACGGGGTCCAACGAGCGGTTCTGCTCCGAGGGCTGGTGCCGGCGGGCGGTCACACCGCCCGGGTCCTTCGTGCTCTACGAGAAGCGGTCCGGGTGGGAGAAGAGTCCGTTGGGCTGGCTCTACAACTCGCAGTACTTCAACGGCGGCATCGCCATCCACGGCTCGCGGTCGGTGCCGGCCTATCCCGCGTCGCACGGGTGTGTGCGGATCTCGATGAGCGCGGCCGAGTGGTTCCCAGGCCGGCTTTCGGTGGGGACGCCGGTCTACGTCGTATCGGCCGAGGAGCCGAACCCGACCCCGATCGGCCTGAAGGCCACCCCCGTGAGCACGCCGACAACGATCGTGCCCGACACCGCGCCCGCCCCAAGCACGACGACGACCGCCCCCAACCTGCTCAGCAGACTCCTGACCCCGCCCAGCACGAGCGGGCCGTAGCTACCGCCGGGACGGCTGGAAGGTGAAGGTGCCGGCATCCCAGACCGCGCCGGCCACGTCCTTCTCCCGGGCGGCCCAGGCCACCGAGCCGCCGTCACCCCAGGTGATGTCGAGGCTCGGGTCCGAGTCGAGGTGGAGGAGCACCCGCCAGCCGCCGTCCGCCCCGTTGCCGCTTCGGCCAGCGAGGGCCGGGATGGTACGGGGCACGTGCCCACCCAGCTGGTGCCTGGCCGTCCCGTGCCACAGCTCGGGCACCTCCCTCCGCACCTCCAACTCCAGCTCCCGGGCCAGCTGGTCGAGGGCGGCCTGCTCGGACGGCTGCAGCTCGGGCTGACCGGGGACCGAGGCGGGCCAGGTCCAAACGCCGATGGGACGGAGCTCCCCGGATGGGAGCGGCGGGATGCGGGGTGAGCACCGGGCGTAGGGCACGTCGGAGGGGGAGTAAAGGACGACCGAGCCGTCAGGCTGAGAGCCGGCCACCCCGTTGCCGTTCATGTCGAAGTCGGCGAAGAACGAGAACTGCCCTTGGGTGGGCAGGCCGAGCGGGGCGGGGGCGGCGGCCGCCGCTGCCGCCAAGTCGACCTGGGCGAAGAACTGGAGCGGTAGGCGCTCGCCTTCGGGAGTGGTCCAGCAGGGCCAGGCCGTGCCCGAGGGCAGGTCGGGCGAGCACCCGAACTTGCTCCCGCCGAGATCGATCGCCGCCTCCGGGACGCGGCGGGTGGCGAAGCGCACGGCCGGCAGCAGGTTTTCGGCCAGGTAGACACCGCCCGAGGGCGACGCCGCCAGCAGACGCTGCGCGATCTCCTCGCGGGTGGCGCGCCGGGCCGGCTCCGGCTCGGGCTCCGCTCGCCCACTCCGCCGTCGAAAAAGGGGCACCGTCGGGAAGGATACGTCCGACCTGCCCCTGCGGCCCCCCGGATTTTTGAGTCAAACGGCGCGGATGCCCACCTATCGCTGCTCGGACTGCTCCAGAGCGTGAACCGGACCGGGTCAGGGACTGGTCGGAAATGGCGGCTCGGCGCCGCTGAGCACGCCAGCGTCGCCGTCGACGGAGGAGCCGCCCTCGTCCTCCTCATAGCCGGCATACCCGGTTCGCTCGAGCTCCTCGGCCAGCTCCGG
>JALZEC010000152.1 GCA_030862235.1 Actinomycetota bacterium
CCGGCCACCAGCTCCGACTCCGCCACGGGCATGTCGAACGGGGTCTGGGTCAGCTCGGCCTGGGCCGCCACCAGGAACAGGAGGAACCCGACGATCTGGGTGATGATGAACGGGTTGCCGATGAGACCGATCCCGAAGATCTCCCCGTTGGCCTGGGCCGAGACGATCCCCTGGAGGCTCATCGTGCCGGCCTGGATGACGACTCCGACCACGGCCAGGACCAGCGGCAGCTCGTACGCGATCAGCTGTCCCGCCGCCCGGAGGGCCCCCAACAGCGAGTACTTGTTGGCCGACGCCCATCCGGCCATGAGCACGCCGATGACCCCCAGGGACGACACGGCCAGGGCATAGAAGATGCCCACGTCGAGGTCTTCCACGACCAGCCGAGGGCCGGCAGGGACGACGACGTAGAGCAAGAAGGTCGACACCAGGACCACCACCGGCGCCAGCGCGAACACACGCCGGTCGGCTTGGCTCGGGATGATGTCCTCCTTCTGGATGAACTTGATCCCGTCACCGATCAGCTGGAACCAGCCATGGAACCCGCCCGGCTCCATCGGGCCGAGCCGGCTCTGCATGTGGGCCATCATCTTCAACAGGAAGACGTAGCCAATGACGACCGCGCCCATCGGGATGATGGCGAGGACGATCACCGTCTTGAGAACGGTCGCCTGCCAGTACTCCAGGGCCAGCATCAGGGCCAGCGAGAGTCACCGCCTGAACGGCCGCCCGTGGTCAACGGGACGCCTCCTACTTCGGACGCCGACACGCCCGGAGACTAGTGAACGCCGTCACACGCAGACAAAAGCGGCACGCCCAAGGAATCGGGCGCTATGGGGACGGGTTCAGGCCCTTCCTAAAAGCGGAGCAGAGCGTCGAGCAGTGGCGTGGCCTAACCGAGCCCGTCCCCGAAGAACTCGCCGAACACCTCATCGAGGATCTCTTGGAACTCCTCGAGGATCTCCTCGAACAGCTCGTCGGCGGTGGGAACGTCGAGGTCAAGGGAGGTCGGAGGCATGGTGGGCGGGGGGGTCGTCGACCCGGGAGTGGTGGTCGTCGGCGGCGGCATGGTGGGCGGCGGGCTCGTGGTCGCCGTCGTGGGCGGCGGCATCGTCGGCGGCGGGACGGTGAAGTCGGGGAAGTCGGGGAAGTCGGGGATGGTGAAGTCCGGGATGCTCGGGAACGGCGGCACCGTCTGGGCGCTCCCCGAAGACGTCAGTCCGGCTAGCGCGAAGACCGCTCCGATAAGCGCCACCAGTCCAAGCCGCTTCCACCGCATACCGACGCCTCCCGCTCTTGGCCCGCTGCTACCCGCCGCCACCACCACCATATTCTCTGGCGTCCACGGAAGGTAGCACCGTGTCGCTACCGGTCGATGTCCCCCAGGATGAAGTAGAGGCTGGACATGATCGTGATGATGTCCGGGACGTAGACGCCCTTGAGGAGCCAGGGGATGATCGAGATGTTGTTGAACGAGGCCGAGCGGATCTTCACCCGGAACGGCCCCAACCCGCCCTGGCTGATGATGTAGTAGCCCATCTCGCCCAGGGGGTTCTCGGTGTGGACCCAGGCCTCGCCGGCCGGAACTTTGATGATCCGGGGGACCTTGGCTTGGATGGGTCCGGACGGCAGCCCGTCGAGGCACTGCTCGACGATCTTGGTCGCCTCCCGGGTCTCTTGGAGGCGGACCCAGTAGCGGGCGAAGGAATCGCCGTCCGGGTGGGTCCACACCTTCCAGTCGAGCTCGCGCCAGACCAGGGGTGACGGTTCGTCTCGGCGGAGGTCCCAGTCCACGCCGCTGGCCCGGATGTTCGCCCCTGACAGCCCGTACGACAGCCCCAGGTCAGCGGGGATCACACCGACGCCCCGGGTGCGGGTCTCGAAGATCTCGTTGCCCATGAGCAGGTCTTCGAGCTCGTCGCAGTAGTCGCGGATGCGCTTCATGGCGCCCTTGGCCTCGGCCACCCAGCCCTTGGGCAGGTCGTCCTTCAGCCCCCCGATGCGGTCGTAGTTGGGGTGGAACCGACCGCCGGTGGCGCCCTCGAGCAGGTTGAGGACGTACTCCCGGTCCCTGAAGGCGTAGAAGACGGGGGTGATCGCTCCCAGCTGCACGCCCATCTCCCCGATGAAGAGCGTGATGTTGGCGATCCGGGCCATCTCGAAGAAGGCCGTGCGGATGTACTGGGCGCGGGGCGGGGCCTCCACCTCCATCAGCTGCTCGGCGGCGAGGATGAAGGGCACCTCGTTGGCGAAGTGGGACAGCCAGTCGATCCGGTTGATGAGGGTCGTGATCTGGGGATAGGTCCGGACCTCGACCAGCTTCTCGTAGCCCCGGTGCATGTAGCCGCAGACCACGTCGGCCTTGACCACCTGCTCGCCGTCCAGCTTGGCCACGATCCGCAGCGTGCCGTGGGTCGCGGGATGCTGCGGGCCCAGGTTGAGCGTCATCTGCTCCGTCTGGAGCTCGACGTTCACGCGGGCCTCGGCCGCCTGGCCCGAGATGTAGGCCAAACGCTGCTGCTCGGAGACAGCCATCAGGACCCTTCGTCCGAGCCGGAGTCGCCCCCGTCGGAGCCGGACCCGCCGCTCCCGTCCTCGTCCGTGCCGGGCGGGAAAGGCTCGACGTCGACCAGGCCGGGCCAGGGCTTGACCTCACGGGCCAGGAGGGGGAAGTCCTTGCGG
>JALZEC010000203.1 GCA_030862235.1 Actinomycetota bacterium
CCTTCGTGGTGGTAGATCACCACGAAGTACAGCGATGTCGCAGCCAGCAGGTCGCCGCCCACCCTTCCGTGGAACGCGGCCGCTCCGTTCGCGTCGCTAAAGAAGGAACTCGGGTCGGGAGCCAGAGCGTCCGGCTTGAAGGCGTCCAGAGGCAGAAGGCGCTCGATCCCGGGGCAGAGGGCGTTCTCGGAGTCCGGAGCGAGGGTGAACCAGAAGATCGAATACACCCCGTTCGGGACCAGGCCCTGCATCGAGATGCGCACGTCGGTCCGAGGACCATCGGGTCCTCCGATCGTCGAAACCCGCGACGTGGCCGTCGCTTCAGACCACTCGCCCCAGGTGATGGGGTCGTCGGGAGGGACCTCCAGTGCGAGGCCGCTGTGGTTGAAGAGGCTGACGTTCGGATCGGTACGGGCATCCGGGTTGACCAGGTTTGCCCCCGCGTACCAATTGACATTCTCCGTGAACACCCGGACAACGTCGGCCTCGTCCGGCTGACCGGCGGCGGCCACGCCACCGAGCGGCCCGATGGCCAGGATCGCCGCCGAGAAGAGCACGACTGCATCCGGCCAACCGCGCTTAGGCATCCCTTGCTCCTTTCCCCCGGTCCCTGCCTGACCGACCGGACCCTCGGTCAGTGTTTGGCGTAGTTGGACGCTCCCTGAAAGTCGATGATCACGCAGGGCTCGTCGCCGACGATCCATGCGTCGTGACCGGGAGCGATGTCGAAGAGATCACCGGGTCCGGCCTCACCCTCGGTTCCGTTATTCATGACGACATGCATTCGTCCGGAGACGACATAGCCGAGATGGGCTACCTCGCAGCTGTCGGTCCCGGCGATCGGCTTCACGCATTCGGACCACTTCCAGCCGGGCTGGAAGGTGGCGCGGCCAACGATTGCGTCGCCCAACGAGATGACTTCCATCTGGCCCTTGTCGAACATCCGCACTTCGTCCGCGGTCGCGAAGTTCTTGCTTGCAAGGCCTCCCACGGGCTTTCCTCTCTCCTGTTGCCACGGCGACATCGCTTGCGCGCTCGGACGGGCGGCTGCCGGCCGTGACCGCCCGTCAGGCCGCCTAGCCCTGGATGACCTCGTAAATCTCGTCCGCGGTCAGCCCGTGCGCCTCCCGGTGGCAGGCCTCGGCCGCCTGGGCGTCGGGCGCGTCAACCAGGCAGAACACCTTGCCGCTCTTCTCGTCCAGCCAGTAGTTGATGTACTTGACCCCGAACTTGTCCTGAACGCGGAGGTCGGCCATGTGAGCATCGGCCACGTCCTTGTAGGTCGCTCCCTCGGGAAGCTCGTGGTGCACGTCCATGTAAAGGGGCATCTGATTCTCCTTGCTGAGGCGTCCGTCCGTGCGCTGTACGGTCCCTTCAGGAACCGTTGTGATGACCCTACGGACCGAACCTTCCTCAAACCTTCCCAGCGGATCCGGCGGTGATCGCCTCGAGCTGGCGCCGACAACGGGCAGCATCGAGGCGCTGGCCCAACTGGTCGAAGGCATTCATTGCGGCGGTTAGGAGGCGGCCAGCTGTCTCGACCTCCCCACGCGCCAGCGCCACGTGGCTACGGACCTCGTCCAGGGCCGCCTGCCAGCCACCCCGGGGGTAGAAGGCACCCGCGATCTGTTCGCTGTGGGTGAGGTAGGCGGTGGCCCGATCGAGGTCGCCTGCGTCGGCGCAGGCGATCGCCGCGGGCACGGTGAGGTTCACCGAGCACGGGGGACAGGTCTCGAACGGGCCACGAATGGCACGGGCCGCCTCGTCGACGGCAGCGACCGAAGCGACAGGATCGGGGGCGGCTCGAATGGCGGTCCCGTGGATGCGGTCGAGGAGATGGCGTGTTCCAACCGGTGAGCCCCGGGCGGCCATCAAGGCGCTGGACAGGGCCTCGTGCGCCTGCTCAACGTCCCCTTCGGCGAGGGCGGCCTGGGCGAGCCGCTGGAGGCTGAGCGCTTCGCCGCAGAGGACACCCACGCGCCGGTGCTGCTCCACGGCCGAACGGAGGTACCGGGTGGCCGCTTCGGTCTCGCCCATGAACAGGTGGGCCTCCCCGAGCAGGGTGGTCGCGAACGCCTCGGCCCGAGGGGCCCCCGCGGCAGCCGCCTGGCGCTGCAACTCGCTGGCGAAGCTGATCACCTCCGGGTAGGGCACACCGCCGTAGAGGTAGGACTCGGCCACGCACAGATGAGCGTCGATCACCACGGCCGCCAGGTCGGGCGCCACGTGCGGATCCAGCAGGTCCAGCGATAGCCGTTGAGGCCACACCCCCCGCTCATGGGCGACCATGGCCAGCACCATCGTGGCGTCGACGAAGTCGCGCAGGTCTCCCGTCTCCTGGGCCAGCCGCTTTGCTTGTTGCCCTGCCTCCTCGGCCTCGTCGAGGGCGCCCGTGCACCAGCAGGCCAGGCCACGAGCAACTTGGAACTGTCCGAGCACGCGGGCCGGCACCGACTTCACCGTGCCGAGTGTCTCGAGTGCGGCTGGGATGTCACCGGCCAGGATCAGCGCTTTGGCCCGCCGCACGGCGAGCGTCGCCCGTTCCGGCTCGGGAGACACGGCCATTGCGAGCGAGTACGCCGCCGGCGCCCCGGGATCCCCGAGCCCGTTCATGGCGTCGGCGCGGAGCGCGAGCAACGCCGGGTCGCTCGGCGCCAGCTCCAGGGCACGATTCGCGGCGAGCAGCGCATCGGCGTGGGCGCCCACGGTCACGGCTTCGTCGGCCGCTCGTCGAAGCCAAGGAAGGGCGTCCTCCTCGCGGCCGGCAGCGAGGAAGTGGTGCACCACCCGGGCCGGTGGAGCCCCAAGCGCTGCCAGCCGCGCCGCGGCAACCGAATGGGCGGCGGCACGATCGGCCTCCGATACCGCCTGGGTCAGACGGTCGCGTACGAGGTCGTGCCGGAAGCGGTAGCTGGTTCCCTGTCGCGCCACAACCCCAGCGGACATCCCGACATCTAGGTGCTCGAGGGTGCGATCCGCGTCCACACCGGCGAGGGCGGCGAACTCATCGGCGGTGAACTCATGGGCCACAATTGCGACCGAGCGAAGGGAGCCTCGCGTCTCCGGCGGGAGGCGTTCCAGCCGGACGTCGACGGCGCCGTACGCGCCGCTTCCCGTCGCAGCCTCGTCCGAGCTCAGCGCGGCCGCCACCTCGAGGGCGAAGAATGGGTTGCCCTCACTCAGCTGCCAAGCGAGATCGAGTTCGGCGTCGGAGCCGGGCCGGTTGAGGACCTCGCTGATGATCGCGTCGGTCTCGGAACGGCTTAGCGGAGCGAGTGGAACCTCCACCCCGACGCCGCGAGCGACCATGGCCCGGGCGATGGCGGACAGGCGCTCGTCATCCCGCGCTCGGTGAGCGGCAAGGAGCAGGACGCCGCGCGGCGCCGTCGCACTGGCCAGCACCTCGGCGAGGGCAAGCGTGTCGTCGTCGACGTGCTGAAGGTCGTCGAGGAAGAGCATCGTCCTCGACGACCCCGCCGCCGCAATCACCCCCGACAGGAGGTGGAGCACGGCGTGGCGGTGGACCGGGCTGCTGTGGTGGTCGGGCGCGAGACCTGTGAGCCGGGCCAGGAGGGCCTTCCCCGGGTCCCCCAGCGCGTTCGCCAAATACGGTCGATCCACCATCACCGCTTGGACTGCCTCCACCAGAGCCCAATAGGGGACCGACGCCATCTGCTCGCGTCCGGCGGCGCGGAGCACGAACCAGCCCTCGCCCATCGCCTGCTCCACGAGCTCCTCGCAGACCCGGGTCTTCCCGATGCCGGCGGGACCGGTCACGAAGATCGCCCCCGAACGCCCCTCCGCGACCCGGCGCAACGTCGCCCGGGCCCGCAGGAGCTCCATCTCTCGTCCAACGAGCCCGGGGCGAACCCAGCCCGAGGTGGCGGTGCCGACGATGCGGCGATACAACGCCACGGTCTGGGGGCTCGGCAGCACGCCCAGTTCCCGGGCCAGGATGGTCCGGAG
>JALZEC010000214.1 GCA_030862235.1 Actinomycetota bacterium
GGCTGATGGTCTCCGAGAGCATGACCGGCATGCGCTCGGTGAGCAGGGCGCCGATGGACGGGCTGACGACCTCGGCCACGATCCCCGGCAGCCGCTCGGCGAGCACCTGGCGAAGCTCTGGCTGGACGGTCTCCGCCACCAGGTGGGGAAGCCGCTCGGCCAGCGTACGGCGGACCTCGGGGTTGACCACCTGGGCCACGACGCCGGGCAGCCGCTCGTTCAGGCTCTCCCGGACCTCCGGCCGGACCGTCTCGGTGACCAGGTAGGGCAGCCGCTCAGCCAGCGTCTGGCGCACCTCGGGCTGGACGGTCTCGGCGACCAAATCGGGCAGCCGCTCGGTCAAGACCCGCCGAACTTCGGGAGTGACGGCCTCGGCCAGCACGCCGGGCAGGCGTTCCTCCAGGCTGTAGCGGATCTCCGGCTGCACGGTGTCTGCCACCAGGTCGGGAAGCGCGACGATCACCGCGTCCCGTACCTCGGGGGTGACCGCTTCCGCGACGATCCCGGGCAGACGCTCGGCCAGCGCCCTTCGCAGCTCGGGCTGGACCGTCTCTGCCACCAGGTGGGGGAGCCGCTCGGCAAGCACCCGCCGCACCTCGGGTTGCATGGCGCTGGCGGCGATGTCGGGCAAGCTGTCGGCGAGCGCGGCCCGCACCTCGGGCTGGACCGTGTCGGCGACCATCACCGGCAGCCACTCCGATACGACTTGACGGACGTCGGGGCTGACCGTCTCCGCCACCACTTGGGGCAGCCAGTCGGAAAGGGCCCGCCGCAGCTCAGGGGCGAGGGCGGCGGCGACCAGTTCGGGGAGCTGCTTGCCCATCTGGGTGCGCAGCTCGGGTTGGACCACGTCGAGCACGAGGTCGTGGAGGTGGTGGGCGATGGCGTCCTCGAGCTGCCGGAGCCGCTGGGTCTCCGTCCGGATCTCGGTGGTCGCGCCCTCCACGTCGGCCAGCGCGGCGTGGAGCTGGGCCGTGCGGGCCCCGGCGATGTCGACGAACACTGACTGCTGGTTGGCCAGGCTCGTCGCCAGCGCCTTGATCTGGCTGTTCAGCGCCTCGACCTGCTGGCGGAGCCAGCCCCACTCGCCGTCGGCCGGCGGGGTGTTGCTCACGAAGGCGGACGGCTCCTGGTCGGGACCGCGCCACGCGGAACCGCTTGCAGTAGGCGGTCATACCCGTCCACGATCTGGCATCCGAACCGCTGGGACCAGCCCATGGCGTTGAGATGTTAGTGACCACGTGAAGACCAGGGTCGCTTTGGCTCACTTGCCGACCCCGGTCGAGCCTCTCGACCGCCTGGCCGCCGAGCTGGGAAAGCCGCCGGGAACCCTGTGGGTCAAGCGGGACGACCTGACCGCGCTGGCGGGCGGCGGGAACAAGGTGCGGAAGCTGGAGTACCTCTGTGCCGACGCCCTCGAGCAGGGATGCGACACGCTGGTCACCGGCGGGGGCATCCAGAGCAACCACGTACGGATGACTGCTGCTGCTGCCAACCGGCTGGGGCTGGCGTGCACCATCGTGCTGGCCGGCGGCCGTCCAGACGTGCCCAGTGGCAACGTCCTGCTGGACGAGCTCCTCGGCCCGGAGATCGTGTGGTTCGGGGGCTCAGGTCACCTGGAGTACGAGGCCATCGAGGACGCCATCCTGAGGGAGGCGGCTCGCCTGGAGGGCGAGGGGCGGCGTCCGTACCCCATGCCCATCGGCGGCGCCAGCACGGTTGGCGCCCTCGGGTACGTGGCCGCCGCCGCCGAGCTGCGAGCCCAGGTTCCCGAGCTTGTCGCCGTGGTGGTGGCCGACGGCTCGGGAGGTACGCACGCCGGGCTCGCCGCCGGCCTGGGCGATCACGACCTCGTCCTGGGCGTGGACGTGGGCGCCCGGGACGACCTGGCCACTGCCGTTCCGCAGCGGGCGGAGGAGGTCGCCAGGCTCGCCGGTCTGTCCGAGCCCGCGGGTGCGGGCAGGTTCGGCACGCCGGACGGACCGGTGGATTACCAGCGCGCCGGCCCGGCGTACGGAGTGCCCACCGAGGAGGTTCGCGAGGCTCTTCACCTGGCCGCCCGCCTGGAAGGTCTGCTTCTCGACCCCGTCTACACCGGCAAAGCCATGGCGGGCCTGCTGGCCGCCTGTAGGGGCGGTCGGTTCGCCCCGTCCGACCACGTGGTCTTCCTTCATACCGGCGGCCTTCCCGCCCTGCTCGCCCACGAGTACGCCATGTGGTTCCGGGGCGGACCTGCTTGACTGTCGGGCCATGAATTTCGAAGGGCGGTTGCCGCTCATCGCGGGGGTGATCATCGGTCTCGTGCTCGTCGTAGGCGTCGGGGCGCTGCTCCTGCGGACTGTTGCCGACGACGGCGACGGTGGCGGTGAGTCCGGCGGCGCCGGCGCGTCGGCGGCCGGCGCCAACCTGGGAGGCGGCCTGCGGATCGCCTTCATGAGCGACCGCGACGGGAACTATGAGGTGTACACGATGGACGCCGGGGGCGGGGGCCAGACTCGGGTCACCCGGAACCAGGCCGCTGACTCGTATCCCCGCCTGTCCCGCGACGGCTCGCGGATCGTGTTCGAGAGCAACCGCGACGGCAACAGCGAGATCTACTCGATGGCCGCCGACGGGGGCGACGAGGTCCGTCTGACGGACCATCCGGCCGAAGACCTGATCCCCGACTGGTCACCGGACGGGCGGCGGGTGGCCTTCGTCAGCAGCCGCGACGAGAACTTCGAGATCTACGTGATGAACGCCGACGGGTCCAACCTGCGCCGGCTCACCAACCACCCGGACCTCGACTTCGCCCCCCGCTGGTCACCCGACGGTCGCCGCATCGCCTTCCAGAGCAGCCGTGACGGGGCGTCGGAGATCTACACGATGAACCCGGACGGGTCGGGAATCCAACGGCTCACCGAGAACGAGGTGGTTGACGAGCTGCCGAGCTGGTCGGCAGACGGCAACCGGATCGTGTTCCAGAGCGGGCGCGACGAGAACCACGAGGTCTACGTCATGAATGCCGACGGGTCCGACCAACGGCGGGTCACCCGCCACGACGGGGGCGACGTCTCGCCCAGCTTCTCCCCGGACGGGACGCGCATCGCCTTCCAGAGCATCCGAGGCCGGAGCTCGGACATCTTCGTGGTCAGCGTCGACGGGGGTGAACCCCGCCGGCTCACCCGCAACCCGACCGGCGAGTTCGTGCCCCACTGGCAGATGGGGACGGGTGGGGCCCAGCCGGCGGCAGAACCGCCGGCGACGACCACGCCGCCGCGGGGTGTCACCCCGACGACCAGGCGGCTTTGAGGAACTCGGCGGAGAAGCCGTAACCTCGGCGTCGAGATGCCGCCGGCCGTCCGCAGTTCCTCCCGAAGCCGCCTGGCGGCGTACGTCGCCCTCACCAAGCCGCGGATCATCGAGCTCCTGCTCGTCACCACGGTTCCCACCATGGTGGTGGCTCAGCGAGGTCTGCCGCCCCTCGGCCTGATCCTCGCCACGCTGGTCGGGGGTGCGCTGGCCGCCGGGGGGGCCAACGCCCTCAATATGTACGTCGACCGGGACATCGACCGCCTCATGCATCGGACCCGTGGTCGCCCCCTCGTCACAGGAGAGATCAGCCCCTCGGAGGCCTTCCGGTTCGCTGTCGCCCTCGAGGTGGTCGCCTTCGTGGAGCTGTGGGTCCTGGTCAACCCGCTCAGCGCCGTCCTCGCCCTCAGCGCCACCCTCTTCTACGTCTTCGTCTACACCATCTGGCTCAAGCGGACGTCGACCCAGAACATCGTGATCGGCGGGGCCGCGGGAGCGGTTCCCGTGCTGGTCGGCTGGGCGGCGGTGACCAACCGCCTGGATTGGGCCCCCCTCGTGCTCTTCGGCGTGATCTTCGCCTGGACCCCGCCCCACTTCTGGGCCCTGGCCATCCGGTACCGGGAGGACTACGCCACCGCCGCCGTGCCCATGCTGCCGGCCGTGGCCAGCCTCGCCGTCACCGCCCGACGGATCCTCGGGTACACCTTCGCCCTCTGGGCCACCACGCTCCTGTTCTACTGGGTGGGCCGGATGGGGGCGATCTACCTCCTCGCCGCCCTCGTCCTGGGGGGCCTGTTCGTCTGGCACGCCACCCAGCTGGCGCGGGACTCGACGCCGCAGCGGGCGATGCGCCTGTTCGGCTACTCCATCACCTATGTCAGCCTGCTGTTCGGGGCGATGGCGGTGGACCAGCTGATCCTTCGCTGACGGAGTCGCCGGGCTCGCCCAGGCCAGCGGGCTGGCGGGGCTCGGCCCAGTCCTCCTCGTCCTCCTCCTGCCGGCGGGCCTCCGCCCCGCCCCACGCCGCGGCCACGGCCAGTACGGCAACCAGCAGGGTGAGGTCGCCCGCCACCCACATGATCCCGCCTGCCTGCTTCTGGTCGGCGAGCGGGGACGGTCCCCAGCTGGGGGACAGGCTGGCGTACGTGTCGTAGAGCGGGGACCCGGCGGACGAGATGGCCAAGGCCAGGAACGTGTTCTGAGGCATGGCCAGGGCCAGATACAGGAGGCGCATGGGATGCGACAGCCGGTGTTCACCGGCCCCCAGCACCGGCGCCCAAAAGAGCAGGCCAGAGGCGAGGAACAGGGCGTGCTCGACCCCGTGAACCGGCGGGTGACGAAGGGCGAGGTCGAACAGAGGGGAGAAGTGCACGGCCCAGCCCGTGGCCGCGAACAGGACCCAGGCCACGAGAGGATGGCGCAGGAATCGCGCCGCCCCGTTGGCCCACCCGGCGCCTTGCACGCCCAGGAGCCGCTCGAGCGGTCGGGAGGCGACCAGGAGGGGGGCGGCGACCAGCACCAACAGGAGGTGCTGGACCATGTGGACCGAGAGGAGCACCTCGGCGTACGTCCCGATGGGGGACACCAGGGCGACCAGCACGGTGCCCAACCCGGCGAGAAAGGCGGCGTCTCGCCGGTCCCAGGGGGCTCGGCCGGCGACAAGGCGGCGGCCGCGCAGGTAGGCGAGGAGGGCACCAACGACGAGAGCGACCGCGACCGGCTCCAGGTGCCACCGGCCCAGCACGCCGGGCCACGAGGGGGCGGGCGGGGCGCCGGTCACCCGATTCCAAACTCGAAGGGTCGCGAGGTCGCTGTATAGAGTCCGCCGCAATGGCCCTCACGGAGACCAGCCCTGACGCGCCGGCCTCCTCGCCGCCCCGGGAGGAGGCGGAGGTTCCCGCGCCCTCCGTCGGGAGCGGGGCTGCGGGCAACGACCACAAGGCCGTGGGAGCCGGCTTCCTGGCCCTGGCGCTGGTGTTCGTGGTCGTTGGCGGCGTCCTCGCCCTGCTCATGCGCGGCCAGCTGACCACCGCCGACAGCGACTTCGCCAACATCCGCCAGTACCGACAGCTGTTCACCTACCACGGGGCGACCCTCGTCTTCCTCTTCCTGTTGCCGGCCTGGATCGGGTTGGCCACCGCCATCGTGCCCCTTCAGATCGGGGCAGCACGACTCGCCTTCCCGCGACTGCAGACCTTCGCCCTGTGGACGATGGTGATCGGCGCCGGCTTGGTGGTCGCCTCGCCCTGGGTCCCCGGTGGGAAACGGGTGGTGAGCGGTTGGAACATGGCCCATCCGCTCCCGTTGGGGCCGGGCTTCCGAAACGACGGCGTCGAGTTCTACCTCCTCGGCCTGGCCATCGTGCTGGGGGCGGCCGTTCTGGCCATCGTCAACCTGATGACGACGGTCATCAAGCTCCGGACCGAGGGGCTCACCAGCCGGCGGCTTCCGCTCTTCAGCTGGTCGGTTCTCGTGTCCGGCGCGGTTCTGCTCCTCGCTCTTCCCGTGCTCATCGCCGGTTTCCTGATGATCTTCGTGGATCACCACTACGGAGGCGACCTGTTCAGCGGGCTGACCTCGAACCGCGGCGGGAACCGCCTGGCCTGGCCGCGACTGTTCTGGTTCGGCGCCTACCCCATGCTCTGGGGGCTCCTGCTTCCCGCTCTCGGCGTCGTCTCGGAGGTCGTGCCCGTGTTCGCCCGCCGGCGGATCGCCGACCGCCACAAGGCGACGGTGGCCATGGCCGCCATCGGGATCTTGGCCTTTGCCGGCTGGGGGAGCGAGGTCCGCAACCTGAAAGACGCCAGGCCGCTGTTCGTCCTCGGTGCCCTGGCTGTGCTCGCCCCGGTGGCCAGCTTGATCGTGAACTGGCTGCTCACGATGCGTCAGGTGGCACAGGCCGAGGATGCGGACCGCGTCCGCAGCAGCTTCTCGGCCACGCCCATGCTCCTCTGCCTGGGGCTCCTGCCGGTGCTCGGTCTCGGCCTGATGGCGGGGGCGGTTTCGGCCGTCGGCGCCACCACCCGGTTCCACTCCAACTACTGGTCGGTCGGCCAGCAGCACCTGCTGTACTTCGCCCCCGCGACCATCGCCGTGGTCGCCGCCGTCCACTACTGGGGGCCGAAGCTGTGGGCGCGGCATCTGTCCGACCGCCTCGGCAAGCTCGAGCTCCTCCTCATCGTGGGCGGCACCTTGCTCGCGTTCTCGTGCGCCCTGATCCTGGGGATCCAGGACATGCCGATCCACACCGACGTCTACACCGACTCGGACAACTGGCAGCTCGCCAACATCGGGTTGAGCCTCGGCACGGTCGGCCTCGTGGGCGGGCTGCTCGTGTTCCTGCTGAACGTGCTGGTCAGCGTGCTCGGTCGGCGAGGGAGGCCGGCTGACCAGGACCCGTGGGGCGGCCACACGCTCGAGTGGGCAGCGCCCACGCCCCCTCCTCGCCACAACTTCGACCGGCTCCCCGAAGTCCGCTCCGACACTCCCCTGCTCGATCACCGCCAGGGAGCGCCGGGAACGGAGGTGACCGCCTGATGTCCATGGTCCCTGTGGCCGACGCGCCTCCGCCGTCGGTCGGGACGGTGCCGCCGCCCGAGCGCTACGCCGTCGCTCCGCCGCCGCCCGAGACCGCGCTTCCCAACGGCACGACCACCCTGGGGGTCCTCCTCCTGCTGGTGGCCGACGCGATGGTGCTGGTGGCCCTGCTGGCCATCTGGTGGACGATCAAGGGGGGCTCGCCCGCCTGGCCGCCGCGGGGAACCTCGCTCGGTACCTACCTGCCGTCGATGGTGACGATCACGGCTGTGATGAGCGCCTTCTCCATGCAGTGGGCGCTCTCCTCCATTCGCCGGAACGACCAGCGCAGTGGGGGCATGGCTCTCGGCCTGACCCTCTTCCTCGGCCTGGCCGTGGCCAACGCGCAGTGGTACTCCATGCTGCGGCCCGCCTTCGGCATCAGGACCCATGCCTACGGGACCCTCTACTACCTGTTGCTCACCTACCACCTGGTCCACGTCGTGGTGGGTCTCGCCGCGATCGTCCTCCTCGGGGCCCGGGCTCTGGCCGGTCACTTCGGGCGGTTTGGCTACGACCCCCTCCGGGCGGCGGCCGTGTTCTGGCACTACGGCGTCGTGGCCTGGTTCGTGATCATGACCGCCATGTTCCTCTTCTCACCGGTCTCCTGATGGTCGGCTCGCTTCATTCGCCTTCCCGGGACGCGAGGCCAGCCTGCCGCGACCAGTCGCCGGAGACGACGTCTCGGTGATCACCCAACCCGCGAAGATCTTCCTGCCCCTACTGGGGGTCGGCGTCGTCGCCGCGGTCATCTACAGCGGGATGACGGCGGACCACACGGGGATCTCCCTGTGGTTGGGCTTGGCGAGCGTCGCGTTTCTGGCCGGGGTGGCGACCACCACCGCCCGGGACAACGAGTTCGCCCCTCCTGTCGCCGAGGACGCAGGGCCGCCCGACGTGCGGCCGATCCGGCCGGTTCGGCTCCCAGGTGGCGCCGGTTGGCCCGTCCTGGCCGCTCTCGCCTCGGGTTTCGTCGCCCTTTCGTTCGTCATCACCGGCGGCTTGGCCGTCGTCGGGTTGGTCCTGGCCTTGGGCGCCGCTGTCGGCTGGTTGGCCAGTGTCTCGGGCGACCGCACTGGTCGGGTTCCCAACCTCATGCCCATCGGCATCCCGGTCGTCGGCCTGTTTGCCATCGCCAGCCTGATGTTCTTCATGTCCCGCATCCTGCTGGCCGTGCCCGAGCAGGCGTCGACCTTCATCGCCCTCCTCGTGGCTGCAGCGATCCTGGCCATCGCCAGCTTCATCGCTCTCAAGCCCGACATCTCCAGCCGCAGCCTGATGACCGGGCTGGTGCTCGGTGGGATCCTCATGGCCAGCGGCGGCCTGGTGGCGGCGGCCTTCGGCGAGCGGGAGGTCGAGCCTCACGGCGAGCACTCGGGCCGGGCCTCAGTCACCATCGAGGCCCGCAACGTGGCCTTCGACCTTCAGGAATTCGACCTGCACGCCGAGCAGCCGGCGGTGATCGAGTTCAAGAACGAAGAGGCCCAGCCGCACAACGTCGCCATCTACACGACCGAAGAGTTCGCGACGCCTGTCTGGCAGGGCGACGTCATCACCGGTCCGGAGACCATCGAGTATCGGTTCATGGCCCCGAGGGCCGGCACCTACTTCTTCCGGTGCGACATTCACCCGGCGATGAAGGGCAAGGTCCACGTCGAGTAGGCCGCTTTGCGAATTGGACGATCTGGCGCCCAACCAGCGACAGTGGGGCGACCGGGTCGAGCGCAACAACGAAGGAGTTCGCAGCATCGTGAGCAGGAGGTTCGCGGCGTGCCGACGGTGGGGGTACGCCCTGGCCGTCGTCCCACTCCTCTTCCTGGTCGCCTGCGCCGAAAACGCCCCGCAGGACTTCCTGGAGCCCGAAGGGCCCATCGCCCGCCAGATCGACAACCTCCAGAAGCCGGTCTTCCTGGTCGCCGGGATCGTCTTCGTGCTGGTCGAGGGGCTCGCCGTCTGGTTGGTGGTTCGCTACCGCCACCGGGACGACAGCCCCGAGCCCGTCCAGATCCACGGCAACACCCGTCTCGAGGTGGCCTGGACGCTGATCCCGGCGCTGATCCTGCTCGTCATCGCCGTCCCGACCATCCGGACGATCTTCGACCTGGGCCGGGAGTCGAAGAACGCCCTCAACGTCACTGTGATCGGCCACCAGTTCTGGTGGGAGTACCGCTACGACGACCTCGGCGTCGTCACCGCCAACGAGTTGGTCATCCCGGTGGACCAGGACGTGGAGCTGGACCTCCAGAGCATCGACGTCATCCACTCGTTCTGGGTCCCCAAGCTGGCGGGGAAGACCGACGTCATCCCTGGCCGGGAGAACCACATGAGGATCGTGGCCGAGGAGCCGGGGACCTACCTGGGCCAGTGCGTGGAGTACTGCGGCACGTCCCACGCCAACATGCGACTGACAGCGGTGGCCATGTCACGGAACGGCTTCAACGCCTGGGTGCAGAACGAGCGCCGGCTGGCCCGCGAGCCCATCGCCGGCACCCCGGCGGCGGACGGCAAGGCGCTCTTCACGGCGAAGGGGTGCTCCGGCTGTCACCGGGTCGAGGGCGTGTCCCAGGGCCAGGTCGGTCCCAACCTCAGCCACTTTGCGAACCGGTCCACCTTTGCCGGCGGTATGTTCGACCTCAACCCGGAGAACCTGCGCGCCTGGTTGCGCGACCCGCCCAAAGAGAAGCCGGGAGCGAAGATGCCCGCGCTCGGCCTCTCGCCCGATGACATCACCAAGCTGATCGCTTACCTGGAGACGTTGGAATGACCCTGCTGACCTCCGGCCGCTCGTCCCGGTGCCACCTGCCGGGCGGAGCCGGGTAGCGCCGCCCCATGGCCGTCGTCACCGAACCCACGCCGAGCCCGCCGTCGCTGCCGGAGCCGATCGGCTCGGCCCGGCCGGCGCCCCTCCGCCTGTTCCGCCGTCCCACCCACCCCCGTGGCGTGTGGGACTGGATGACCACGATCGACCACAAGAAGCTGGGGATCCTCTACTCGGTCACCGCCTTCGTGTTCTTCATCTTCGGCGGCATCGAAGCCCTGATGCTCCGCGTCCAGCTGGGCAGCCCGGACAACACCTTCCTCAGCGCGGACCTGTACAACGAACTGTTCACGATGCACGGCACGACGATGATCTTCCTTGTCATCATGCCGTTGTCCACCGGTCTGGCGAACTACTTGGTGCCGCTGATGATCGGCGCCCGGGACGTCGCCTTCCCCCGCCTCAACGCCTTCGGGTACTGGGTCTTCGTGGTCGGCGGCCTGTTCATGTACTCGAGCTTCTTTCTCGGTGGGGCACCCAACGGGGGCTGGTTCGGCTACGCCCCGCTCAGCCGGGACATGCCCGGGCACAACATGGACTTCTGGGCCTTCGGGCTCCAGATCCTGGGCGTGGCATCGCTGACCAGCGCCGTCAACTTGATCGTGACGATCATCAACATGCGGGCGCCGGGGATGAGCCTGTTTCGGATGCCCGTCTTCGTGTGGATGACCCTGGTCGCCCAGTTCCTCCTGCTCTTCGCCATGCCGGTCATCGCCGTGGCCCTTTTCCTGCTCATGTTCGACCGGATCTTCGGGGCCAACTTCTTCAACGTCCAGGCGGGAGCGGACCCCCTGCTGTGGCAACACCTCTTCTGGCTGTTCGGCCATCCTGAGGTGTACATCCTCATCCTGCCGGCCATGGGCATCGTGTCGGAGGTCCTGCCCGTCTTCAGCCGTAAGCCGCTGTTCGGCTACCAGGTCATGGTCATCTCCGGGATCGCCATCGGCTTCATGGGCTGGGGCGTCTGGGCGCACCATATGTTCGCCACCGGCCTGGGACCGGTCGCCACCTCCGCCTTCGCCGCATCGACGATGTTCATCGCCGTCCCGACGGGGGTGAAGATCTTCAACTGGCTCTCGACCATGTGGAAGGGGAAGATCCGCGTCACGACCCCATTCCTCTTTGCCGTGGGGTTCGTGACCATGTTCACGATCGGTGGTCTCTCGGGCGTGACCCACGCCGTGGTCCCCTCGGACACGCAGCAGACGGACACCTATTACATCGTCGCCCACTTCCACTACGTGCTCTTCGGGGGCAGCATCTTCGGCCTCTTCGCCGGCGCCTTCTACTGGTGGCCGAAGATGACGGGCAAGATGCTCAACGAGCGGCTGGGCAAGCTCCAGTTCTGGCTGATCTTCATCGGCTTCAACCTGACCTTCGGCCCGTTCCACATCCTGGGGCTCCAGGGGATGCCCCGGCGGGTCTACACCTACCCCGAGGGCCGGGGATGGGACTTCTGGAACTTCGCCGCCACCATCGGCGCGTTCATCATCGCCCTCGGCGTGCTCGTCTTCATGGTCAACTGGTGGATCACCCGCAAGTCGCCCCGGGTGCAGCAGGACCCGTGGGACGCCCGGACGCTCGAGTGGAGCGTGCCTTCGCCGCCTCCCGAACACAACTTCGACACCATCCCGCTGGTCACGGCGCGCGACGACTGGTGGCACCAGAAGTACGAGGAGGACGAGGAGGGCCGCCCTCTGCCCCGCACCCGCTCCGAGCACAAGGAGGAGGCCGAGGCGGAGAAGCTGGCCGAGGCGGTGGACGCCAAGTCGGCGGCCGGCGGTGACGGCCGGGTGGAGGACGGCCAAGCGGAGGGCGGTATCAACGAGGAGTCCACCCACGCCGACGACCACGGGGACCCTCACGACGAGCACCTTGGTGGCGACGGCCACGGCGAGCACATCCACATGCCCTCGCCGTCCTACTGGCCGCTGGTCGCCTCCATCGCGCTGCCCATCATCTGCTACGGGCTCATCTACCAGGTCTGGGCCGTTGCCATCCTGGGCGGTGTCTGGGTTCTGGGGAGCCTCTACGCCTGGGCGCTCGAGCCGTCGGTCGCACCCGAGGACCCCGAGCCCGAGCTCTCCAGCTCCACGGAACTTGAGCCGGTGACGTCAGGGGCGGCGTCGGGCCCGAGCTCGGGGAGCGAGTCGCCGTGACCGCGCCGACCACCACCCCCCAGAGCGCGGCCGAGGGCGGGCACGTCGAGCTCGCTCCGGAGCACCCGCCCACCTCCACCGGGCTGAGCCACGAAAAGGTGGCGATGTGGGCGTTCCTCGGGTCCGAGTGCTTGCTCTTCGGGGCGCTCATCTCGACGTACCTGCTCTACAAGGGGCAGGACCCGCCGGGAGCCATCCGTCCGCACGACATCTACGACATCCCCTACACGTCGGTCAGCTCGTTCGTCCTGCTCATGAGCAGTCTGACGATGGTGCTCGCCCTGGCCGCCATCCAGCGGGGCGACCACCGGCGGTGCCGCGTCTGGCTCCTGACCACCGCCCTCCTCGGAGCGACCTTCGTCGGGGGCCAGGTCTACGAGTTCACCGTGTTCATCCGGGAGGGCCTGACCATCAAGACCAGCCTCTTCGGCTCCAGCTTTTACGCCCTGACCGGCTTCCACGGCGCCCACGTCACCCTGGGCGTGCTCATGCTGCTCTCCCTGTTCAGCCTCTCCCTCAAGGGACGGCTGCCCACCGAGCGGGCCGAGGCGGTGGAGCTCGTCGGCCTCTACTGGCACTTCGTCGACATCGTCTGGATCGTGATCTTCACCCTGGTGTACCTGATCCCATGATTCGCAGGAGCGCACATCGATGAGCGAGACGGAGACTCCTCGCGACGTCGGCTCGGGCCACGCCCCGACCCAGCCGGAGCCGGGGCCGGTCGTCAAGACGACCCCCGAGGAGGGCGGGACCCACCACGAGCACCCGAGCGAGTGGGAGTACATCAAGGTCGCCCTCGTCCTGGCCGTCATCACCTTGGCCGAGGTGCTCGTCTACTACGTCGAGTCCCTCGCGGGGCTGCTGGTCCCCATCTTGATCGTCTTCTCGACGATCAAGTTCCTCCTTGTGGTGCTGTGGTTCATGCACCTGCGCTTCGACAGCAGACTCTTCCGGCGGCTCTTCGCCACCGGCCTCCTCCTCGCCTTCTTTTGCTTCATCGTCACGCTCTCCACCTTCCACATCTGGACACGCTGAGGTCGAGGTGACGGCGTCGCCCCTCGTTGCCGCCGCCGAGCACGCCGGGTTCCCCGGGTGGCACTTCCACCCGGACGTGTGGGTGCTCGTCGCCCTTGTCGGTGGTGCCTACGCCCTCGCCCTCCGGCGCGAGCGGGCCCGCCGTGGAGCAGCCGGCGCCACCGACACCGCCGCCGGCCCCGAGCCGGTGGTCCGCCGAGGGCAGCTCGTGGCGTTCGGTGCCGGCCTGGCGACGATCTGGGTCGCGTCCGACTGGCCGGTGCACGATCTGGCCGAGAACTACCTCTACAGCGTCCACATGGTCCAGCACCTGCTGTTGACCCTGGTGGCCACTCCCCTCCTGCTGCTCGGCACGCCGGCTTGGCTCGCCCGGCGGCTCCTTTCGCCCCAGTGGCTGCTACGCGTCGTCAAGGGGCTGAGCCGGCCGGTGCCCAACCTCGTCCAGGCCAACCTCATCCTCGTCTTGAGCCACTGGCCGATCGTGGTGGAGACCACGCTCCGCCACCACCCCGTGCACTTCGGAGCCCACGCGGTGATCCTGGCCTCGGCCCTCGTGCTCTGGATGCCCGTCGTCAGTCCGGTCCCGGACAAGATCCCCCGCCTGGCTCCGCCGGCGCAGATGCTCTACCTGTTCCTCCAGACCATCATCCCGACGGTGCCGGCGTCGTTCCTCACCTTCGGGAAGACGGC
The DNA here is from genome assembly GCA_030862235.1 of Actinomycetota bacterium. Lineage (GTDB taxonomy): Bacteria > Actinomycetota > Acidimicrobiia > Acidimicrobiales > AC-14 > JALZEC01. Next base: position 13,570 of record JALZEC010000214.1, read on the forward strand.
CCTCTACCGCATCTACGAGACCTTTCCCCGCCTCTGGGGGATCTCGGCGGTGGACGACCAGCAGGTGGCGGGGCTGATCATGAAGATCGGGGCCGGTCTGTTCCTGTGGGCGGTGATCATCACGATCTTCTTCCGCTGGTACGCCCGGGAGGAAGCCAAGGCCAAGGACGTGCTCCTGTGGGACGACGTCGAGCGGGAGCTCCGGCGCTTGGAACGGCCCCGCCGAACGCGTTAGCGCTCACTGGGCCGCGCCGCCGTTATCACCGCGTTGACGACGTTGGCATGGACGCCGTCGCTGCGCAGGGCGGTGGCCGGTACCGCCTCCGCCCGCCGCACCTCCAGCCCGAGGGCGGCGAGCTCGTCGGCGAGGAGGCTGGGCCGCAGGAGGAGCTCAGGGTCCTGGGGCCCGCCCGATCCGCTGGTCAGGTTGCTCTCGTCGTAGCCCACGATCAGGAACATCCCACCCGGGCGCAACGAGGCGGCCACCTGCGGGTACAGCGCCGGCCGTTCGGCAGGACGGGCGGCAAAGAACGCAGCCAGTACCAAGTCGAAGGTGGCGGGCGGGAAGCGGAGCCGGCGCACGTCGGCCAGAGCCCAGGAGATGACCAGACCGGCGGCTCGGGCTCGGGATTGAGCCTTGGCCAGCCCGACGGCGGAGAAGTCGGCGGCGAGGACGCGCCAGCCACGAGCGGCGAGCCAGACGGCGTGGCGGCCCTCGCCGGTGGCGAGGTCGAGCGCCACCCCTGGTCTCAAGGGGCTGACCTCCTCCGCCACCAAGCGGTTGGGATCGAGCGGGAACGTCTGGGCACTCGACGCGTACCGCTCGTTCCAGCCGTGGTGGTCCACTGCCGCGTTCACCCCCGGTTCAACTCTCCGACACGGAGTTGCTACCCGCGCCCTCTATCGTGGTCTGGGGATGAGGCTCCAGCGTCGTGATCCAGCCAGGGAGGGCTTGGTTGGGCCGCGCCGGGCCATCCCGAGCCGGGATGCCGAGGATCTCGAGCTCCTTCGGCGCGCTCTTGACGCGCTACCTGTCGGTGTCGTGATCGAGGATGCCACCCGTCGGACAGTCGCCTCCAACCAGCTCGCCCGCTCCCCCTTCGGGGAGGTCACCGGTGACGCGCTCGCCGGGGCGGTGCTCAGCCGGGCGATGGCGCAGGCCCGAGCCGGTCACGCCGGTTCGGAGGCGCTCGATCTCCACGGCCCGCAGCCCCGGCGTCTCGAGGTGACCGCTTCGCCTCTGCCGGACGGGGGGGTGGTCGCCGTGCTGGTCGACGCCACCGAACGGCGCCGTCTCGATGCCGTCCGGCGTGACTTCATCGCCAACGTGAACCACGAGCTGCGCACGCCGATCGGCGCCCTGGGAGTGCTCGCCGAAGCCCTGTCGGGCCAGCGCGACCAGGCCACGTTGGACCGCTTGGCCGGGCGCATCTCGATGGAGGTGGACCGGGCCCGGGCCCTGATCGAGGACCTTCTCGAATTCAGCCGAGTCGAAGCCGACCTCCAGCGGACCCGAGAGCCGGTCGCCTTGGCCGACGTCGTCGAGATGGCGTCGGCGCGCGTGTCGGCCAGCGCCGAACAGAAGGGGGTGCACCTGGACCTCCCGGATCGGGCCGGGCTTCCCACGCTCGTGGGCGATCGCGAGCAGCTGGTGACGGCCGTGGCCAACCTCCTCGACAATGCGGTGAAGTACAGCGAGGCAGGAACGACGGTGCGCGTCACGGTCTCGAGCGAGGACGAGGCCGTCGTCATCGCCGTGACCGACGAGGGCATCGGCATCCCCGCCCGGGATCTGGACCGGATCTTCGAGCGCTTCTACCGGGTCGACGCCGCCCGAGATCGACGGACGGGTGGCACCGGGCTCGGGCTGGCCATCGTCCGCCACGTCGCCACCAACCATGGCGGGACCGTGTCGGTCCGGTCACAGGAGGGGATGGGGTCGACGTTCACCCTCCGACTCCCGTCCATGTCGGGATCCTCGTGACGGGCCCGGCGAGAGTTCTCATCGTGGAGGACGAGGAGTCCTACATCGACGCTCTCGAGCTCGGCCTCGCTCGGGAGGGCTTCACCACCTACATCGCCCGGACGGGACCAGACGCGGTCGCGATGTTCGACCGGGTCGCCCCCGACCTCGTCCTCCTCGACCTCATGCTGCCCGGGCTTTCCGGCATCGACGTATGCCGGCAGATCCGGGCGCGATCGCGTGTGCCGGTCATCATGGTGACGGCCAAGGACTCCGAGCTCGACACCGTCCTCGGCCTCGAGATTGGAGCGGATGACTACGTGACGAAGCCCTACCGGCTCCGCGAGCTGGTCGCTCGGATGCGGGCCGTGCTCCGCCGGATCCCCGAACGTGCCGCCCCGGTCCCGGTGGACACCATCGAGATCGGGGACGTCCTCCTCGACATGGCTCGGCACGAGGTGTTCGTTCGGGGCGAGCGGGTGGCGGTGCCCCGCAAGGAGTTCGAGCTGCTGGAGTTGCTGATGGTCAATGCTGACCGGGTCCTCACGCGAGAAGCGATCCTCGACCAAGTATGGGGCCCGGGCTACGTC
>JALZEC010000221.1 GCA_030862235.1 Actinomycetota bacterium
GCCACTCCTGCGTCGAAGAGGCCGGAGGTGCGTCGATTCCGTGGAGCCGTCTGCGCAACCCCGTCTTCTCGCTCCCCGACGCCGCGGTCAAAGACGTCGCCGTCCGGCTGGTCGACGGGCGTTGGCAACTCCTGTTCAGCCACGTACGGGAGGACCCGTTCCGTTTCCGGATCGGCTTCGCTTCCAGTCGCGACCTCCTGGACTGGTCGCCGGTCGAGCTCTGGGACCAACCCGAGCTGGGAGGCGTGGCGTCACCGGACCTGACCCGGGACGCAGCAGGCCGGTTCGTGGTCACCTACAACGCTCACACCCGCGACACCGAAGGCGAGAACAAGCTCTACTTCCGGCGGTCTTCGGACTTCCACTCGTGGTCCCAGCCGGCCCGGTTGGCCTTGGAAGTCCGTCCCCATCGGGACGATCGGCTCATCGACGCCGCCCTGGCCCACACCCCGCACGGGCTGTTCCTCGGTTACAACTACGAGGAGGACCGCTTCGAGATGGCGTGGTCACCTAGCGGCTCCATCACGGGTCCCTGGCAACGCATCGGGCAGGCTGACACGGGGCCCTTCGAGAACTACCAGTTCCTCCAGATCGACGGTACGTGGCACCTGGTGGGCACGACCATCCCCATGCACCGCGAGCTGCTGTACCGGCTGGCCGGACCACCGGAGCGCCCTGAGAGCTGGCTCCGCTGGGAGCGGGTGCGGGAGCTGGTCGTGCCGAGCGAGGCGTGGAACTCAGACGGGGGCGACGGCCGCTTCGAGGTGGCGAACGCCGCCTACCTGTGCGACGCCCGGCCGCTCGACGGCCACTGGTACCTGTTCTACGCCGGGAGCACCGAGCTCGACCGCTTCGGCGGACGGGGCCACGCCAAGGTCGGGATGGCGCGGAGCACCGACCTCGTTCGGTGGGACGTGCCGCCGGGGTGACCGGCCGAAGGAGGCGGCAGCCGTGGCGTCCTAGCCTGCGGCCCATGTCGCGTCTCCTCGCCTCTGCCGCCGCTGGTTATCTCCTCGGCGGCGTGCCGACCGGTGACACCGTCGCCCGCTTGGCCAGTCGGGGGGCCGCCAGCCTGCGCACGGCGGGCACGGGTAACCCGGGAGCGGCCAATGCCATCGTCGTGCTGGGCAAGGGCTGGGGCGGGGCGGTGATGGCGGCCGACATCGCCAAGGGGGCACTCGGCTGCACCGTGGGCCGGTGGCTGGGAGGAGACAACGGCTCCCATGTGGGCGGCACGGCCACGGTCATCGGCCACTGCTTTCCCGTGTGGCGCGGCTTCCGGGGCGGCAAGGGCGTGGCCACCGGCTTCGGCCAGGTCGCGGCCACGTTTCCCGCCTACGTGCCAATCGATCTCGCGGTGGCGTGGGCCGTGGCGAGATGGCGGAAGCGTCCGTTCCCGCCAACCGCCACCGCCTGCACCTTGTGGGTCGCCGCCGGCATGCTGTGGTGGCGGCGCGGGTGGCCGAACGGATGGGGGCCACGGCCGAGCCCCGCCCTGCCGCTGGCGGCAGCGGTCTCGAGCGCCGTGATCTTCTCCCGCTTCGCCGCCGCCGCTCGGGCCGTTCGGGAAGCACGAGCCGCTGGCGCCACCATGTCGGCGTAACCGGCCTTCACCGTCCCGTCAGCGGGCGAGCGCGTCGACCAGCTCACCCTGAATCCGGGTGAGATGGTCGTACGCGGCAAACACCGGCAACCGGGGGTCGTCGAGCGTCAACGGCGGATCTGGACCGTCGTCGGTCAGATCCAAGCGGCTGCCGAGCACGAGGCGAATCTCGTTCAGGGCGCGGATCCACGCGTTCGCCTGCTCGTCGTCCAAGCGGTCGGCGTCGGCGCTCTTCTCCAGGACTTCCAAGGCGGCCAGATGGGACTCGAGCAGCTCGGTGTGGGCCAGGAGGCGGTACTCCTGCTCGCGCTGGCGGTCGTCCGGGTACGGGTTTGGAAAGAGACGGGCGGTCGCCTCGTCGCCCGGGGTCTCCAGCAGCTCGCGCATGACCTCGACAACCGAGTGAAGGAAGGCGCGGTCGGACTCAGAAAGCCGGAGCTGGATGTGGCCGCGAGCCGTCCGCCGGATCCGCCGGCTCACGTGTCGTGCTGCATCGTGGCCCAGAGCCCGTGCTCGTGGAGCCGGAACACGTCGATCTCCGCCTTGTCCCGGGGACCGCTGGAAACGACGGCTTTGCCTTTGTAGTGGACGTCGAGCATGAGCTTCGTGGCCTTCTCGCGGCTGTATCCGAAGAGCTTCTGGAAGACGAAGGTCACGTACGACATGAGGTTGATCGGGTCGTTCCAGACGATCACGACCCAGGGCCGGTCCTCGCTGACGTCCTCCCCGATCTCCGGCTCTTTGACCTCGGTCGGGGCTGCCGTGGGCATCGCCGACATGGTGATCAGGCTATTCCGGCTGCGACCCCTTCACTGACGCGAGGCAGGCGCCGGTTCCGGTCGCTGCGCAAGGTCTGCCGGTCGCTCCTCGTCGCTTCCCCACGCGAGGGTGGCAAGGAACCGGACGGCCGTGGCCCACACCGCGGCGGCGCCGGCGATGTGGATCCCGACCAGCAACTCAGGGACGCCGGTGAAGTACTGGATGTATCCGACGGCCGCCTGGGCAACTGAGACGGCGAGGAGGATCTCACCGGCCCGCATCGCGGCAAGGGGCGCCCCGATCGTCGCGTTCGGGCCGGGTAGGGCGGCCCGCCGCAGCCGCCAGAGGGTTACCAGGGTGAGCGAGAGGAACAGGACCACGCTCGCGCCGTGAGCCCGGGCGACGTCGGGCACGGCAAAGGAGAGCCGCTCGACGTCAGGGTCGCCACCGTGGGGGCCGGAGCCGGTGACGACCGTCCCCAGGAACACCACCAGGCCGGCGGCGACGAGGACGAGCTTGCCCATGGAGACCACCTCACCGGGAACATTGTTGCGAACCGGCGCCCGACGGCCGCCTTCCCCGTCCGGCTGGCCGGCCCTGTGGTGCAGGATCACGGCGTTGGCCAGGAGCACCATCGACAGGAGCATGTGACCCATCACGAACTGGGGCTTGAGATGGAAGAGAACGGTCAGCCCGCCGAGGATGATCTGAGCGACCACGCCGCCGACGAGGCCGAGCGAGAGCCACGTGAGATCCCGGCGGCGCGGCTGGCGGCGCAGCGAGGCGAGGACAGCCAGGATCACGGCGACCGAGACGAGGCCGGTCACCGTCCGGTTCACGAACTCGACCATGGCGTGGTACTCCCACGGCGCTACCAGGCGGTCCTCGGCGCAGGTGGGCCAGTCAGGACAGCCGAGCCCGGAGTCGGTGATCCGGACCGCCCCGCCGGTCACGATTATGAAGGCGAGCGCAAACGTCGCCAGCGCGGTGATGCGCCGGTAGGCCGACGGCGAGACGCGGGGCGCTTGCATGCGGTCCGGATGGTACGGCAGGGTCCGTCCGCGATCAGAATTCGTCCGTCCAGCAGTTCAGGAGGTTCCATGGCTCCCGCAGACCCGACCGACGACCGGCCGCCCGAAGAAGAGCTGGCCGAGAACGAGGCGGTCAAGGAGGAGGAGGTCCTCGATCGGGAAGGGCTGGAACAGGAGCTCATGCAGAGCGGAGAGTCCGAGGTCGGGGAAGAGATCGAGGGTGTGCAAGACGAGTAACAGGAGTCTCGCCTGGGCACACCTTCCACAGAAGCCTCTCGCAGACCAGGAGGAACCATGGGCACTCGAGCGGTTGTCGAGACGAGACAGGACCGAAAGGAGCTGATCGCTGACGCCGGCTTCCGCCGCCTTTCCTTCGCCAGCGCCGCCGCCGGCGTGCTCACCGCCTATGGGGCCTTCGCCGTGCTGGCCGGGGTCGCGGCAGGTGTTGTGAAGGCGGCGGACGTCGACATCGATGTCGCCGGCAACTGGCGCGACCTCGGTATCGGTGGAGGCTTGCTCGTCGCCGGCCTGCTGCTGGTGGCCTACCTCTTCGGCGGCTATGTCGCCGGCCGCATGGCCCGTCGCGCTGGCGCGCTCCATGGGGCAGTGGTCTTCGTGTTGGGCCTGGTTGTCGTCGCCGTGGGCGCCCTGTTCGCCAGCGCGCTGGGTGGGGCCGATGCGGCGGCAACCAACCTCCGCGACCTTGGTGTTCCCACGACCGCTTCCGAGTGGGGCGACGTGGCGAGCATTGCCGGATTCGGATCCCTCGCCGCCATGCTGTTCGGTGCCCTCATCGGTGGTGCCCTGGGCGAGAGGTGGCACTCCAAGCTCCTCACCCGTGCCCTCGACCCGTCCGTGGGCGCCGAGGCTGAGGCTCGCGAGGAGGCGGAACGCCTGGCGGCTGAGGCCGAGGAGCGCCGGACGGAGTCGGTTGAGCGGGTGCGAACAACTGCTCCGACCCGCACCGGTCGGGTGCCCTCGGAGTACGGGGACCCCGATCTCGACGTCGACGGCGACGACGACCGGACGCGCGAGCGGGTATATGCCACGCACCCAGCGGCGCGCCCCGTGGACGACCTCGACGGGGACGGAAACGGGCGCACCGACGGTGCCCCCAACGGGAACACCGGCTTCTGGTGGCGGCTCGGCCCGGGCGGCGCGGACGCCGACCGCCAGCCGACTAGGGACCGCTCGTAGGCGCCGCTGGCCGGGAGGCCGGCCTCGCGTACTGCGTGAGATACAGCTCCCGGTAGAGGCCGGCCCGCTCCACCAGCTGGGCGTGGGTCCCGCGTTCGACGATGCGCCCCTCGTCGAGCACCAGGATCTGGTCGGCGGCCTGGACGGTCGAGAGGCGGTGGGCGATCACGAGGGACGTCCGGCCGGATAGCGCCTCGGCCAGGGCCTGCTGGACGAGGAGCTCGGTCTCCGAGTCGAGGTGGGCGGTCGCCTCGTCGAGAATGACGATGGCCGGGCTCTTCAGGAGGACCCGGGCCAGCGCCAGCCGCTGCTTCTCACCCCCCGAGAGCCGGTAGCCCCGCTCCCCCACGATCGTCTCGTAGCCGTCCGGCAGCCGGGCGATGAGGTCGTGGATCCGAGCCGCCTCGCACGCCGCCACCAGTTCCTCGTCGCTGGCATCGGGCTTGGCGTACCGCAGGTTGGTGGCGATCGTCTCGTGGAAGAGGTGAGGGTCCTGGGTGACCATGCCGATGGCGGCGGCCAGGCTGGCCGTGGTCAGGTCCCGCACGTCATGGCCGTCGATGAGCACCGCACCGGCCGTGACGTCGTAGAGCCGGGGCACCAAGTTGCAGAGCGTGCTCTTGCCTGCCCCGGTCGGCCCGACGAGGGCGACCATCTGCCCCGGTTCGGCGCTGAACGAGATCCCCTTGAGGATGACCGCGGAGGGCTCGTCGGACAGGGGCGCCGAGGCATCGGCCTCGAGGGAAGAGATCGACACCGTGGACGGCGCGGGGTACCGGAACCACACGTTGTCGAACTCGATGCGACCTTGCGGCTCGACCAGGTCGTAGGCGCCCGGGGACTCCACGATGTTGGAGGAAGCGTCGAGAACCTCGAAGACCCGTTCGAACGACACGAAGGCGGTCATCACGTCCACCTGGGCGTTGGTCAGCTGCGTCAATGGCCCGTACAACCTGGCCACGTAGAGGGCGAGGGCGGTCAGTGTGCCCACCGAGAGCGCGCCGTCGATCACCTGACGCGTGCCCAGCCAGTACACGAGCACGGTGCCCACCGCTCCCAGGAGGCCGAGGGAGGCGAAGAACACCCGGCCCAGGACGGCTGTCTTGACCCCGATGTCGCGCACCCGGCCCGCCTTGTCGGCGAACTCGGACATCTCCCGGTCGGGGTTCCCGAAGAGCTTGACCAGCAGCGCTCCCGACACGTTGAAGCGCTCGGTCATGTTGGTGTTCATGGCCGCAGTGAGGTTGTAGGACTCCTTGGTCAGCCGCTGCAGCCGTCGTCCGACCCGCTTGGCCGGCAGGATGAAGGCGGGGACGACGACCAGGGCGAGCAGGGTGAGCCGCCACTCCAGGCGGATCATGACGGCGAGCGTCACCACCACCCCGAGGACGTTCTGCACGATGCTTCCGAGCGTCGTCGTGAACGCCCGCTGCGCTCCCTGGACGTCGTTGTTCAGCCGACTGATGAGGGCCCCGGTCTGGGTGCGGGTGAAGAAGGCGAGGGGCATGCGGTTGACGTGCTCGTAGAGCGCCGAGCGCAGATCGAAGATGAGCCCTTCACCGATGCGGGCTGCCCACCAGCGCTGGAACAGGTTGAGCAGCAGCTCGGCGAGCGCCAGCCCCACGGCGAGGAGGGCCAGGCGGTTGAGGCCGGCCAAGTCGCGGCGGGGGATGGCGTGGTGGTCGATGATCGCCCGGAAGACAAGGGGCGGGAGGACGCTGACGACGGTGCTGACGAGGATGGCGGCGACGAAGCCGAGCAGCATCCATCGGTAGGGCCGGGCGAAGGCCCAGACGCGCCGCACCACCGCCCGATCGAGCTTGGCGCCGGCGATGGCCTCCGGGTCTCGGGCGAGGACGTCGTGCCAGTGGTGGAACCCGCTCCCGACCGGTCGCCCGAACCCTCGCATCAGCGCTGAGCGTAGGGGGTTTCCGAGGGTTGGGACCGAGGTCGGCAGGTGCCCTTCTGGGCACCATCGTCACGCCGAAGGTGGCTGGAAGGATTCCTTGAACGCCTCGAACACGTCCTGCATCTCGTTCCAGTCCTCGGCCCGAGTCTGGAAGTTCAGCGCGAAACCGTACGGGCCGGTGACGAAGCCCAAGTCGATGGCCCGCAGCGGTGTGCCTCGACCCGTGTACGTGAACTCCCAGATGGCGGCCGGGTAACCCTTGAACCTGGTGGGCTCGATCCGGATGCGACGGTAGTTCGGGTTCTCGGCGGCGAACGAAGGCTCGAAGTCCCGCCAAGCCTGCTCCGGCGAGGGTCCGGGCGAGGTCGTGTAGTCCACCCGCAGATAGGCGGCCGAGGCGGGATCGCGGAAGTCGGTGAGCGTGCCCTCGCGCTGCACCGTCCATCCGGGAGGGTACGAGATGGTGAAGCCGGTCGCGGGGTCCCTGTACGCCACCCACTCGCCCGGGTCCGCCCTCGTCGTCGCCCGTGTGTCGGGGCTGTCGCTCTCCTCCGTG
>JALZEC010000230.1 GCA_030862235.1 Actinomycetota bacterium
TCGTCGCCGAAGCTCGCGGGTATGGCGTAGGCGTACTCCTCGAGCACGACGGCGTACTCGGCATAGCCGCCGTCGTCATCCCAGCCGGTGAATCGGGGTGCCAGGCAGAGGTTTTCGTCTCCCCGAACACAGAAGCGGCACGTGCCGCACGTGGCGCGCAACCAGGCGATCCCGACACGGTCCCCGAGGGCGAAGCGCCGGCACCCTTCCCCCAGGGCATCGACCGTGCCCACCACCTCGTGCCCCGGCACGACTCGCCGCCGGCGGGGAACGAGGTCGCCTTCGGCGAGGTGGAGGTCCGTCCGGCACACGCCACAGGCCCGCACGGCAACCCGCACCTCGCCCGTCCCAGGCTCCGGCAAGGGCAGTTCCGCCGATACGAGCGGGCCCTCCTGAACGGGCGCCGGGTGATCGACCACCCATGCTCGCATCGTCCTCTTGGGCGGCACCGCTCCTCAGTCTGCTGGGTTGCATGCCGTCGAGCCACCAGGGCACCGGCCGCCTGTCGCCGTGGCCCGCGCCTCCCGCACACCCTAGAGAGGGGGTGACTCCAGAGCATTCTCGTTGCGGTTGAAAACGGACCTTTGGTACCTTGAGAGCGGTAGTTCCAGGGCTGGAGGCCAAGCAGCCGGCCTCCGTCAACAACTGCGTCCAAAGAGACGCTCACAGGAATCCGCAGCGGGGAGCCTTGGCGGTGGTCGTCGGCGGGGATCCCCTTTTCGGAAGGGTATGTATGTCGACCGGGCGAAGTCACCTTCCTGAGCCGCACCAGTTCGTCCACACGACATCCCAGCCGAACCCCACGCAGGGGTCGGCCGACGAGGCACCCGTCGGTACCGAGAGCGGCCTCACGGTGGCCATCGCCCGGGCCCTGGGTACGGTTGTCGTGACCGTTCGCGGCGAGCTGAACGCCACGACATCGCCGCAGCTGGCCGAGGTGTTGCGCGACCTGATCGACGACCAGGGCAACCTGTCCGTGGTCGTTGACGCTCGCAGCCTCACCGGGGCCTCCCCCGAAGGAGCGGCGGCCATCGCCATTGCCTCCCACTGGGCCCATCGCCACGGCGGCACGCTGACGGTTGCCCGCGCCTCAGAGCCTCTCCGAACGGCGTTGCACCAGGGCACCGTGCACGACACGCTCCGCTTCGCCGACTAGCAGTCCGGCACCGGCGGCGCTCGCTTCCCGAGCTACCGCCCCCTCGCGGGCGCCGCCTCAGACCCGCTTCGCCGCCGTCTTCTTCCCCGCCACCTTGGTCGCGGCCGCCTTCTTGGTCGCCACCGCCTTCTTGGCGCCCCCCGCGGCCGCCGCACCGCCCGCCGCCTTGGAGCCGGCCGCCTTCTTCGTGCCCGCGGCGGCCGACGGAGACCACACGCCCTTGGCCAGCTTCGGTGCCTGCGAGGGCGTCATGACCGCGTCCTTGAACGCCTTGAGCGGCGTGATGCGCGCCTTCTTGGAGGCCTTGATCTTCACCGGTTCACCGGTGGCGGGGTTGCGGCCCATCCGCGCCGCTCGCTCCACCTTGGCGAACTTGGCGAATCCGCTGATCTGAACGGGCTCCCCCTTGGAGACAACCGCGGTGATCACGTCGGTCAACGAGCGCAGTGTGGCGTCCACTTGCTTCGGCTCGAGGCCGCCGTGGGCCGCCACCGCGTTGACCAGTTCCCGTCGATTCATGCTCGCACCCTTCGTTGATCGGCACTCAATTGAGTGGCTCTAGTCTGCTCGCGCCGCCTCCACGATGGGTGGATCGTCGTCTCAAGACATCCGCAACCTGTCGCGATCAGCCTTCTGTATCAGCCTTCCGGTGTCGAAACTCTTCAAAGAGGAAAAGAACCGGAGGGGAGGACCGATGGGAGCAGCCCAACGCAGGAAGCTGCACCAGCTCGAGGGCCGCGCCGTGCACATCTCGCTTGTCGACGGCTCCCGCCTGGACGAAGTCTCGCTCGTGTCCGCCCGCCGGAGCACGCTCTGGATCTTCGCCAACGGCGAAGACACCTTCCTCCCTGTCGAGCAGGTGATCGACATCTGGGAAGCTCAGCCCCTGCGCTTCGCAGCCTGATCGCTCACTGCAGCAGGAGAGGGGCGTCGGCCTGGCGGTCGGTCTCGGGCACGGTGGTCGGCAGCTCCTGGTGATAGGCGCCGGACGGGATTAGGCCGCAGCCGCCGAACTGGGCCATGACCCGCAGCTGGGCCAGGACGTCCTCACCGCAGTGCTGGCGGGGCAACTCCCGCCAGAAGGAGTAGCCGCCGGCTCGGCGCAGCTTGTCCACGTCGTACAGCACACAGCCACCGACCCACGCCACCTTGTACACCCGCTGATCGGCCGGTGAAAGTCCCAGCCGTTGCTGCACATGCCACAGGTTGGCGGCGTTGTGCAGCCGGTGGCGTTCCCATCCCGGACCCTCCGGCCTGAGCTTCTCGGGCGTCACTGGTCCGTCCCAGAGCTCGATGTGCTCCTCGTCCGGTCGGACGTCGCCCACGAACGAGAGCCCGATGACGGCGGACCCCACGAAGCCGCACCCCTCAGCCTTGATGGCCCGCACCAGCCGCTCGACCAGGTCGGGCTCGATGAGCACGTCGTCGTCCAGGAACAGGGCGTAAGGAGCGGCGGCGCGGGACAGCAGGAACTCGCGGTGCTCGGCCAAACCCCGCCTTGGCCCGTGGCGTTGCACCTCGACCTCGTGACCGCGCGCCGTCATCAAACGGAGCACCGACTGCGCCTCCGGGCCCACCCCCAGACCTACATCTTCGGTCTGGTCTGACACCACGACCCGCAGACGCCCGATCGTCTGGCTGGCGACCGTGGCCAGGGTGCCAGCGAGGGCAGCCGGCCGACGGTAGGTGGGGATCAGGACATCGACGTCGCTGCTCATGTCCTCGACACCGTCGCCGGCTCGGTCACCTCGCGAATACGGGCGATGATCCCGGTTGTGGAGCGGTCCTCCATGAAGGGCAGGATCCGCACCGTGCCACCCAGCTCCTCGACCAGCTCGGC
>JALZEC010000262.1 GCA_030862235.1 Actinomycetota bacterium
CGCGTCAGTCCTCCGCTTGGCCTCCGCCAGCGATGCCTGCGAGATGTCGATGGACCTGAAGTGGGCCAGCGGGCTCCGCCGGGCCAGAGTCACCGTCTGCGCCCCCACGCCGCAGCCCACCTCGAGCACCTGGCTCCCAGCCGGGTAGGTGGTGTCGACGTGCAGCAGGTCGACGAGCGCTCGGGCCTGGTCTTCGAGGCGCGCGTTCTCGTCTCGCTCGTAACCGTGGACGTACTGGTCGCTCACGCCGTCCAGCCAAGCACGGGTAACGGCCCGCAGGGGAGGCCTCGACTATCGCGTCCTGACCATAGATACTGTTTGCGAAAAGAGGGTAGTGGTTCTGGCGCCTGACCCCCTCCCGACGAGGGGCAGGGACGGACCACGCTGGGGGAACGAGCTGATGTCGAGCTGGATCGTGCTGCTTGAGGCGGCTGGCAGCGCCGTCGGTCGATCGATAGACATCGGGCACCTGCGGGCACTGGCGGAGGTAGTGAATGCCGAGGTGGCCCTGCACAGTCCACAGCGATACGCGCTGCAGCTGAGGCGGCCGGGCTCCCGGCCGACCGACGCGCTCGACCGAGCCTTGACCCAATGGGAAGACGCCGTGAGCGCCCTGGGGCTCGCCCCGTGGGAGCTCGTGCGAGCCGAGGTCTTCGCCCCCGACGAGCTCGAGCGAGAGTTGGGGGACGCCGGTGGCGGAGGAACGCGTGCGGTGGTTGCGTTCACCGAGAAATCGGACGGCCCCGACGAGGACGAGGCCGAGGCAGACGAGCTGCTGGACAGCATCTTCCGAGACCCCCTGACCGGCCTCGCCGACGAGGACGGGCTGCGCAGTCGGCTCCCACCGGCGCTCGGCCGAGCCGACCACCTGGGCAAGAGCGTTGCGCTCATGCTGGTGGACCTGGATGGCTTCGACGCGGTCAATCGAAACCTCGGCCACGGCGCGGGCGACCAGGTCCTGGTGAGAGTCGCCCAGCGGCTGTCGGTGGCCCTCCGCCCCGCCGACACGCTTGCCCGAGTCGAGGCAGACCGCTTCGGAATCCTCCTGGAGGACACCTGGAGTGACGCGGCGGCCGCAGTGGGTGCCCGGATCGTGGCTGCCCTGCGGGCACCGCTCGAAGTGGAGGGCCAACCGGTGACGCTCGCTGCGAGCGTGGGCGTCGCCTTGGCCACACCCGCCCAGGCGGCGGAGAACCTGCTTGGGGCCGCCGCCGCCGCCCTCGCCGCGGCCAAGGCGGCCGGCGGGAATCGCTGGGAGATGCTCTCGGGCCAGACCCGGGAAGCGGGCGCCGAGCGGTTGGACCGCCAGCGCCGGGCCCACGACCGGCTTTCCTACGTCCTGCTGATGCAGCGGGCGGCAGTAGCGGCCAACGCGGCGAACAGCTTGGAGGAGGCGGCGAAGGTCGTGCTGCGCCAGGTCTGCGCCCACACCAGTTGGCAGGTGGGCCACCTCCTGGTCGTCGCTCCCGAACGCCCGGAGGAGCTCGTCTCCAGCCCAATCTGGCACCTGCCGCCCAATGACCGGTACCGATCGTTCCAAGCGAGCACGCAGACGGCCCGCTTCCCTTCCGGCAGAGGCTTGCCCGGACGGGCTTTCGCCCGAGCCGAGCCGCTGTGGATCTCGGACCTCTCGCCCGCTTCAGAGCCAGAGCGAGCGACGGCCGCCGCCCAGGACGGCCTGCGCGCCGGCTTCGCCTTCCCCGTCCTCGTGGGCCGGGAGGTGGTCGGGGTCTTGGAGTTCTTCTCCTCCGAGCCGGCCCCGCCCGACGGGTCGCTCCTCGACGTGCTGGCTGCGGTCGGCACGCAGCTCGGACGAGTGGTCGAGCGGGCGCGGGCCCACGACGCCCTTCGCGACTCTCAGGCCCTCCTCCGCGAGGCACAGGCGTTGGGCCGCCTCGGGAGCTCGCACAGCGATCTGACGACGGGGCGAACGACGTGGTCGGACGAGCTCTACCGCATCCTGGACGTGCCGGCCGCATCGATCCCCCCGTCGGCCGACGCCTTTCTCGCCTTCGTACACCCCGAGGATCGGGAGCTGGTCGAGGCCGACGCCCGCCGGCTGTGGACGGTGGGTGACCCGGCCACAGCATTGGAGTTCCGGGTCGTGCGACCCGACGGCGAGGTCCGCTGGGTCCTCAGACGTTCCTCGTTGCTGCGCAACCACACCGAGGAGCCGGTGGCGGTCAATGCGACCGTCCAGGACATCACCGAGTACAAGAGAACGGCTGAATGCTCGCTTTCGTGCGAACTCCGGTGGCACCTGATGCTGCAGGGCTCCCAGGAGATGCTCACGCTCCTGGAAGAGGACGGCACCATCCGCTTCTGCCTGGCTCCCATCGGGACCGAGGGCTTCGCGTCACGCGACGGCGATCGGAAGCGGCTGGTGGACGTCGTGCATCCAGACGACCGTGGCATCGTCGACCAGGTGTTCGCCGAGTTGGTGGCCGATCCCGACTCGAGTATTGCCTTTCAGGCCCGCCTGGCCCGTGGTACAGACGGGTGGCGTTGGTTCGAGTCGCTGGCGACCAACCTTCTCGAGGAGCCGCTTATTGGCGCCATCGTGGTGAACAGCCTCGACGTGACCGATTGGAAGCGGCTCCAGGAGCAGCAAACCCAGACGGCG
>JALZEC010000263.1 GCA_030862235.1 Actinomycetota bacterium
ACCTATACGCGCGACGCGTCGCTGGTGCTTCCCAATGGCGAGGTGCTGGTCCTGCTCAACGACGGGCCTCGAAGCACCAGCGAGCTGGCGATCGTCGCCCGCTGGTTCGCAGAGAAGGGGCTTGCTCCCAACTGTCTTCCGCCGTCCCATCGCCTCGACGGTGGGAACGTTCTGCGCTGCTCCGACGGGCGATGGCTTGTCGGGCTCAAGACGGGCAGCGATCGCAGCGGCGCCCACCACTTGGCGACGCTCCTGCGCCAAGGTGGGGCCGAGTGCGTCGGGATCCCGTTGGCCGACCCCGCGTTCGTCCATCTCGATCTGGTCTTCGCCGATCTGGGCGGCCGCGGGTGGCTCGTCTACCGTCCCGGGTTGGCCGAGCCTGACCTCGCCCATCCCCGCTGGCAAGCCGTCCTTGGTGATCGGCCCGTCATCGAGGTGGAGCGAGACGAGGCTTATCGGCTGGCGTGCAACGTCCTCGTCGTCGGCGACGCGGTGCTGGGTTCCGGCCTGTCGCCCCGGCTCTGTCGAGCGATCGAGGCGCTCGGCCTGGAGCCGGTGGCAATCGATCTGGATGAGTTCCGAAAAGGAGGTGGCGGGGTGCACTGTCTGACGCAAGAACTCGGCTACGAGGAGGCTGCATGAGCGAACGACGGATGAACAAGGCGCTGACCCGCCTGATGGTCGACAGGGAATTCCTGGCCGACTTCCGGCGTGATCCAGAGGCCACTCTGCGTCCGTACAAGCTGTCGGACGCGGAGATCGAGGCGATCAAGGCGGGAGACGCGGCGTCACTAGCCGCCTGTGGGGTCGACGTCGTCGCCCTGGCCGAGGGTCGGCCCCTGGGTCGCATCGCCCGCCGGCTGCCTCGCGTAGCGGCCGCGGCGTTCGCCCTCCGGGCCGTCGTGCTGCCCTTGGCGCCCGCTGGTGCGGCGCGGGCAAGAGGACTGGCTCGGGCACGACGGGCGACCTTCAGGGCGAGAACGCGAGGAGCAGCAGGCGGATTCAGCCGGGCGAGACTCGCCACCCGGGAGCCCGGGAGGGTGGGCCGGGCGAGGTCGGGCGGAAGCCTTGAGCCCCCGAGTCGGGAGCCACCTACCGATCTCCCGTGACGGGTCACCTTTTGGCGACCCGCCCGTCGAATCGCTCGCGGGAGAGGTCAACGTAGTGGAGCCTTCACGATGAGGTGGTGACCCACTACGAGGCCCTCGGCATCACGGAGGGCGCCTCCGAGGAGGAGGTCAGACACGCGTACCGGCGGCTCGTGAAAGCGGCCCACCCCGACCTGGCGGGGGACACGGCGCAGTTCCGTCTGATCACGCAGGCCTACGAGGTGCTGTCCGACCCGGCCAAGCGGGCCGCCTACGACCGCAGCCTCCAGCCCTCCCTCGTCAAGGTCCAGCCGCGCCCGCGCCCGCGATACGGGCGGTATGTGATCCTCCTGGTGACCGGGCTGGTCGTCGGGAGTGTCGTATGGCTCGGGGTGGCAACGACAAGGCAGTCGGTCGGCGACGACTGCCTTGTCGGGACATGGCGCGGTGAGGCGTTCGAGGTCCCGTTCAGTGGCTTCCTGGACGGCAAGGAGGTCGCCGCCCCTATCCGCGGCGGAGCGGGAGTGCTGCTGAAGGTCAAGGGCGACGGAACGGTTCGGGCGGACTACACGCAGGCTGCGCCACTGTCGGGAGCGGACGGCGCCGACCGGATCGAAGGTGTCTACGCCGGGACGACGATCGAACGCTGGCGGGCAGCCGAGGGGCGTGTGAAGCTCAGCCGCACGGACGCGTCCGGCCTGAGGTTTCGAGCGATCATCAACGGCCGGCCGCCGGATCAGCCGTTCGCCGTGACCGTCCTCGACCGGGAGTACCCGTACACGTGCACAGCGGCGGCGCTCGAGCTCGGCCCGTACCGGTACACACGCACCGACGAGTGAGCACTGAGCCCGAGGTGCCCCGCGCCACTCCCCGGTGAGGGCGTAGCGCATGACGACATCAGGAGCGCTCGGGGGTCGTCCCGCTGCGCCGGCGGCGCCGGGCACGCGCCGGGGATTCGCCGTTGCCCGACGCGTCGGCCGACTGGTAGTAGGCGTACGCGTCCTCGTAGGTCTCGTCGCCGGCCACCCCGTTCAGGATCGTCCCAACCAGCGGGGCGTTGACCTGACGGAGCAGCTCGAGCGCCCGGGAGATGCCCTTGCGAGAGGTCGCGCCCGCCCGCGCCACCAGAAGCACGGCGTCCGACCGGGGGGAGAGGACGAGGGCGTCGGTCACCGGGAGGATGGGCGGGCAGTCGAGGATCACCACGTCGGCGTGGTGTCGCAGGGCGGCGAGGGTCTCGGCCGCCCGATCCGAGCCGAGGAGCTCGGCGGGGTTCGGCGGGAGCGGGCCGGACGGCAGCACGTAGAGCCGCGGCTGGCTCGCCACTTGGCGAAGGGCCGCATTCAGCGGAGCCTCGCCGAGGAACACCGACGTGAGCCCGATGTCGTTGGGAAGGTCGAAGAACAGGTGGAGCCGTGGCCGTCGTAGGTCGCAGCACACGACCACCACGCGCTGCCCACCCTTGGCCAGCACAACGCCGAGGTTGGCGGCGACCGTCGTCTTCCCTTCTCGGGTGGTGGCGCTCGTGATCTGGATGACGCGCTTGGGCGACACGACGTCGACGTACTGCACGGCCGTGCGCACGGTCCGAAAGGCCTCGGCGCTGATCGACTGGGGCTCGGTCAAGGCAACGGGCCGAGGGACATCAGCCTCCTTCCGGCCGCCGACGAGCGGGATGAGGCCCATCGTGGGGAGGTCGGTCGCCCGTTCCAGGTCGTCTTTCGACCTGATCCGATCGTCGAGGTAGTCCCGGAGGAACGCCACCCCGACGCCGAGGACGAGGCCGAACGAGAGCGACCACAGCGCCGATCGCACCGGCTTGGGGGACGCCGGCGACGCCGGTACTGAGGCGGGGGCGACAACCCGGGCACCGCCGCTGTTGAGGGCGCCCCCGACCTGTGCCTCGCCCAGCTTCTGCCGGAAGACGGCCTGCGCCTGGACCAGGGCGTCGCGGTCGGTCCCCGCGGCGCTGTCGATCTGGCTCTGCAGTTCGTTGATACGGAGCTGGATCTCCCGGCTGGCGGCCAGCACCTCGTCGACTGCATGCTTCCGCTTCAGTTCGGTGTACGCCTCGGCGTAGGCGTTGGCGACGTTCGCCGCCATCCTCGCCTCGCCGGCTCCCGCCGTGATGCGGATCACATCGGCGTCCTTCACGGCCGTCGCCGACACCGTGGGGGCCCGCCGTCCCAGTCGCTCTGCGACGGCCGCCCGAACTTCCGGCCCATTCAGCACACGGATCTCGGTTTGCAGCGTACGGCCGGGATCCACGGCATGCGCGGGTGAGCCCGAGAAGAGTGAGGCGGACGATGTCTGCCGCACGAGGACTTCCGCCGTGGCTTGGTACACGGGGTCCTGGAGCAGGGCGACGGCGAGGGCGGCGCCGACCGCCAGGAGCGTGACCGTCGCGATCGTGAGCTTCCGAGCCCTGACCACGCGGAGATAGTCAGCGGGCTGGACCTGGTCGCCGGCGGGTGCCATCTACTCTCCTCGACCGTTCTCGCCGGAAACGGCGGCTCGATAGCTTCTGAAGCCGAGCAGGCACTCGATCTCGGATCGCAGCGCGCGTCGGCGACGGATGGCGTGCAGCGCCTCGACCGTATAGCGGCGCCACATTCGCGTCGGGTT